>BDSU01000032.1 GCA_002897675.1 bacterium BMS3Abin02
GGACACCCTCGCCGGTGTGACGGTGGCGGAAGGTGCCGATCACGCCGCGTTCATTCCCGTTGAGCAGTTGCATGCAATGTCCGCCGTGTTGAGCGACCCGGACCATCCCAAAGTCCTGCATGATGCCAAGCCGTTCATCAGAGCCCTGCTCGAACGCGGAATCGGTTTCGAAGGCCTTTCTTTCGACTGTGCGCTTGCTGCATATCTGATCAGCCCAGCATCGAGGAGCTACTCGCTTGCCCACATCGCAGATACCGTTCTCGGCGTCGAGCTCGAATCGGTGGATGCCGCGAAACAGGGCACCCTGGATTTCGGCGGGGGCCCCGACATCGAAGGCGCAGGACGGCGGGCCATCGCCGTCGCGCGGGTCGCGGAGGTACTTGGCCCGCAACTCGAGGCCCGTGGAGAGCGAGAACTCCTCGAAAACTTCGAGCTTCCGCTCGTGGGAGTGCTCGCTCGGATGGAAGCAGCCGGCATCGGGGTCGACCGGGCCTACCTCGAGCGGCTCGGGGCCGACCTGAGGGAGGATCTCGCGGGTCTCGAGAGCGACATCTATGACGCCGCGGGCACCGTGTTCAACATCAACTCGACCGGGCAGCTTCGTGAAGTGCTGTTCGACAACTTGGGCCTCCCGGTATTGAAGAAGACACCGAAGGGTGCGCCGTCGACCGACCAGTCGGTACTCAAGAAGCTGGCGACAGCACATCCGGTCGTCGCGTTGCTGCTCCGCTACCGCGAGCTGGAGAAGCTGCGGTCCACCTATGTGGACGGGTATCTGCCGTTGATCGGAGAGGATGGGCGCATTCACACGCGGTTCAACCAGATGGGCGCAGCGACCGGCCGCCTCTCGTCGGATCGGCCCAACCTCCAGAACATCCCGGTGCGTTCGGAGACCGGCCGCATGATCCGGCGCGCATTCGTTCCCAAGGAGGGCTGGAAGTTCATCGTTGCCGACTATTCGCAGATCGAGCTTCGCGTCCTGGCCCATCTGAGCGGAGACCCCGGCCTCGTCGAGGCGTTCGAAGGTGAGAGTGCCGACATTCACGCTGCGACGGCAGCCCGTGTGTTCGGCGTTGATCCTTCCAGTGTCACGGCCGAGATGCGCCGGCGTGCCAAGGCCATCAACTTCGGCCTGCTGTACGGCATGGAGGCGTACGGGCTTGCCGAACGTCTCGAGATCTCCCGTGAAGAGGCCGCAGAGCACATCGAGACCTACTTCACCCAGTTTCCACAGGTGAAGGCGTACCTTGCTTCGGTCGTATCGGAAGCGAGGACCCGCGGCTACACGGAGACGATGTTCGGGCGTCGCCGGTACCTTCCCGAGCTTTCGAGTGACAACTATCGCATCCGGCAGATGGGGGAGAGGATGGCGCTGAATGCTCCGGTGCAGGGTTCGGCGGCCGACATCATCAAGAAGGCGATGATCGATCTCGACGCAGTACTCGCATCGATGCGGACTCGCCTCTTGCTGCAGATCCACGACGAGCTCGTCGTCGAAGCTCCACCAGACGAGTGGGAGCACGCTTCGAGCATCCTTCGGCGCACCATGGAGGACGTCGTACAGCTGCGGATCCCGTTGAAAGTCGAACTCGCATCCGGGTTCAACCTGGCGGAATGCAAGGTGTGACCTGCCAGGACCTGATACGGAACCGAATTCCGTGCTAACCTGATCGCGCCTTCGGGAGTCCCCGGGGAGCATTTCCATGAGGAGTACACAGCACACATGACCAACGAGCACGAGTCCGCGTTCGCGCAGGACCCGACCATCACCGAGACCTCCGCCACGGCAGTGGCGGAGGAGACCGTATCCGAACCGATCGAAGCCCGTGCCGAGGTCGTCGAGACGCCCGAAGCTCCGGCGGATGTGGAGGCCGAGGCACCCGTGGAGGCTCCGGCAACAGAGCCGGATGCGGAAGCGGTGACTGTCGAGACGCCCGAAGCTCCGGCGGATGTGGAGGCCGAGGCACCCGTGGAGGCTCCGGCAACAGAGCCGGATGCGGAAGCGGTGACTGTCGAGACGCCCGAAGCTCCGGCGGATGAGGAAGGCCATGTGGCTGAGCCCGTCGAGACTCCGGTGCAGGCGGTGGCCGAGCCAGAGTCGAAGAAGATTGTGATCCCCGCGGAGCGCCCCGCCATCGTCGCCAAGGACGTCAGCGATCTTCCCGACGATCTGGACTTCGGGGCAGCCATCGAAGCCACTGTGCTCGAGTTCGATGAGGGCGACATCGTGGAAGGCACCGTCGCGAGCATCGATCAAGATGGTGTGCTCGTGGACGTCGGGTACAAGTCCGAAGGACTCATACCGCTGCGCGAACTCTCGATCCGCCGAGGCATCGATCCCAACGAGATCGTGTCCATCGGTGATCGGATCGAATCACTCGTCCTCGACAAGGAGGACGACGAAGGACGCCTGATCCTGTCGAAGAAGCGTGCGCAGTATGAGCGTGCGTGGGGCAAGATCCAGCGGATCTTCGCCGAAGGTGGGATCGTTACCGGCCCGGTCATCGAAGTCGTCAAGGGTGGGCTCATCGTCGACATCGGGCTCCGCGGCTTCCTGCCCGCCTCGCTCGTCGAACTGCGCCGTGTGCGTGATCTTCAGCCGTACATCGGCCAGGAGATCGAAGCGAAAGTGATCGAATTGGATCGCAACCGCAACAATGTGGTCTTGTCCCGCCGTGCCTTTCTCGAAGAACAACAGGCCGAAGAGCGCCAGGCGTTCCTCGACGACCTCGCGGTCGGTGAGACATGCACCGGTGTCGTCTCGTCGGTCGTCAACTTCGGAGCGTTCGTCGATCTCGGCGGCATGGACGGGCTCGTCCATGTCTCGGAGCTCTCCTATCAGCACGTCAACCATCCTTCCGAAGTGGTCAAGGTCGGTGACGAGGTGACGGTCAAGGTGCTCGAAGTGGATCTCGGCAGGGAGCGCATCTCACTCTCGATGAAGCAGACACAAGATGACCCGTGGGAGAAGTTCTCCGGAGAACACGCGGTCGGCGACATCGTGGACGGTGTCGTCACCAAGACCGTGCCGTTTGGAGCCTTTGTTTCCGTTGGCGAAGGTGTCGAGGGTCTCGTTCACGTCTCCGAGATCGCCATGCATCGTGTCGAGTCGCCTGAGCTCGAACTGTCGATCGGCAAGGCGGTTTCGGTGAAGGTCACCGAGATGGACACCGAGCGCCGCCGAGTCAGCCTTTCGATCAAGCAGGCCCTCCCCGAGTGGAAGGAACGCAAGGAAGAGCCGCGACCGGAACGCAGCAGGCCCACGCCGAGGGTCCGCGAGTTCGAGCGGGAGCGTCCCGAACAGCCGGAGCGCGAGCGCACGTTCGATGTCGATGCGTCGCTGGAAGCGATCCTTCAGGAGCTCAAGGAGCGGGGGATCGGCAGACGCTGATCGGCTGGACGCCTGAACAACTGGCTCTTGACACCAAGCCAGACTGTGCCAATCTTGTGACGCTGGTTGGGAGGGCACGGTAAAGCCGTGCAAACCATGAACTAGGCGGTAGCCTCATAGACGGTGCGCGCCGGAATGGGAATCGCATCGCGATTTCCGGTACTTCCGTCAAGCCGGGAGAGGACCGAAGGAGAGTCGATGGGTAGACGTACCTTGGTGTTGATCGTGGCCTTGCTGCTCGCTGCTGTTGCGGCGTTTGCGTTGTGGCAGTTCATGAGCAACGTTCAGAACGAAGCCGAGGCGAAGCTCGAGTACCGGACGGTTTACCGTTCAACCGATCTGATCGCCGAGGGAACCGAGGGGTCCTTGGTGCTGTCGCAGGAGCGCGCCGTTCAGGATCGAGAAGAGACGCAGTTCATGCCCGCCAACGCCATCGGTTCCGACGCGGAACTGAGGCAGGTGTTGACCGGGCGGGTCGCCGCCGGGCCCATATCCGCCCGTCAGATCCTTACCACCGACCAGTGGGTCGCGTTGACGGCGGCGATCAAGCCGCTCGCCGAGCGGATTCCGGAAGGCAGGCAGGCCATCACCGTGTCCGTGGACTCGGTCCGTGGCGTCAACGGATTCATCGAACCGGGTGACCGTGTCAATGTGATCGTGACACTCCAGTCGGCCATCTCGGACTTCGTACAGCAGAGCGTCGACTCTGGCGTCCCGCTCAGTCCTGAAGAGCTGGCAGCCATCGAGGAGCAGGTGACCGCGGGCTTGATCACGCGCTTCGTCATGCAAGGATTGCCGGTGCTCGCCGTCGGTGGTGAGATCCGACCCGAGGAAGGCGTCGACCAGAACGTGACGGTCACGACCCTCGCTGCCGAGGGTGAGCAACCGGCCGTGCAGAACAGGGGTGTGCTGACACTGGTAGTCACACCCGAGGAGGCCGAGCGACTCGTGTTCACGTTTGAGAATGGCAGTGTCTGGCTGACCTTGGTCCCAGCGGACTTCGTGCCGGCCTCGACCGAAGGTGTGACCAGGGATACGTTGTTCGAGGAGCCAGGTGTCGGACGGTAAGCAGTCTTTTGACGGAAATGGGATCCTCATCGTCGACAGCGATGAAGGGTTCCTGGGCGATGCCAGGCGCATGTTCGAAGGCGGTGTGAGGACTGCCGGCTCGGTAGCGGATGCACAGCGGGCAGTCGCCGACGGCAACATCGATCTCGTCGTACTCGGGCCGAGCTTCGCAACCGAAGCGGATATTCGGGATGTGAGCTTCCTCGTCGAGGAGGACGCCGGCCTGGCGGTTGTCGTGGTGGCCGGTGCGGCGAGCGCGACGTTGTTGAGGGCTGCGATGCGCGCCGGATTCGTCGACGTGATCGAAGCCCCTCTCGACGCAGGCAAGATGGCCGAAGCGATGGGACAGGCCGAGCGTCTCGCACGGCGCCGTCAATCCGGGGTGCTTCCGGCCGAACCGTTCGGCGGTCCGCACAGAGATGCTCGCGTCATCACGGTGATGTCGGCGAAAGGTGGGAGCGGGAAGACCGTGACCGCGACCAACCTGACAATGCTCCTGGCGAAGACGCACGATCCTTCGCGAGTATGCATCGTCGACGCGGACCTCCAGTTCGGGGACGTCTGCCTTGTTCTGCAGCTCGAACCGAAACTGACCATCGTGAATGCCTCGCACGAACTGGAGCATTTGGACGAGTCGCTGCTCGATTCGATTCTCACCGTGCACCCATCTGGTCTGAGGGTGCTGGCTGCGCCACTCGAACCCGCGTTCGCGGACGAGGTTTCCACTGCCGCGATGACCGAGATCATCGGCCGCCTCCGTCTGATGTTCGACTACGTCGTCATCGACACGGCATCGCTGCTCGACGAGTTGTTGCTCTCGCTGCTCGAACGTTCCGACCAGGTGCTCTTCGTCGTTGACATGGACCTCCCGAGCGTCAAGAACGCCAAACTCGCCCTCGAGACGCTGCGTCTCCTCAAGTTCCCGTCCGCGAAGATCCAACTCGTGCTCAACAGGAGCAACTCTCGGGCCCGACTCGACGAGAAGGAGATCGAGAAATCGCTGAAACTGAAGATCTCCGCGGCGATCCCCTCGGATGCGATGGTTCCTGCCTCGGTCAACGAGGGCAAGCCGGTGGTGGAGTCGGCTCCCCGCTCGAAGGTGGCCAAGGGTTTTGAATCGGTGCTCAGGCTGGTTTACGAGCCTGAAAAGACTGGTTCAGGTCGCTCGGGAAAGCGCCGATGGTTGTCGTAGAGAACTGATAGGTTTGGCGGCGGACCCCAGAGACGCCGGTAAAGGGGAAAGCGAGCATCATGGCATCTTTGTCCGAACGAGTCGCAGCGGCGAAGACCTCAGAGGTGGGGTACGACGCCAAGCGAGAGTCAATGTTCCGCGAACTGCGGGGCCGGCTGCACTTCAAAGTCGTCGAGGAACTGGGACCGACCCTTTACGACAGGCAGATGAGCGACGCCGAACTGAGGCTGCGCGTCACCGAGATGCTCGAATGGGCTTTCAGCCAGGAAGAAAGTGTCGGGCTTTCCCGTGCCGAGAAAACCCAGCTACTCAACGAGATCACCAACGATGTCCTCGGCTATGGTCCGATCGACCCGTTGTTGAACGACCCACAGGTCACCGAGATCATGGTGAACGGCCCGTTCCAGGTGTTCACCGAACGGTACGGCAAGCTCGAGAAGACCGACGTTCGCTTCGTCGATGAGGTGCATCTGCGTCGCATCATCGACAAGATCGTCGGAGACGTCGGTCGCCGGATCGACGAGGCGACCCCGCTCGTGGACGCGAGGCTGCCCGACGGTTCCCGTGTCAACGCGGTCATTCACCCTCTGGCGATCGGTGGGCCGTTTCTGACGATTCGGAAGTTCGCCGTCGACCCGTACACGGAAGCGGACCTGATCGGCTTCGGAACGATGAGCGAACGCGTCGCGCGTTTCATCGAAGCGTGTGTCAAGGGGCGTCTGAACATCATCATCAGCGGCGGTACCGGTTCCGGGAAGACGACGACGCTCAACGTGCTGTCCGGGTACCTGCCGATGGACGAACGCATCGTCACGATCGAAGACGCGGCGGAGCTTCAGCTTCGTCAGGAACATGTGCTCAGCCTCGAGTCCCGTCCGGCGAACCTCGAAGGCAAGGGTCAGATCGTGATTCGTGATCTGGTGCGGAACTCGTTGCGCATGCGTCCGGATCG
>BDSU01000033.1 GCA_002897675.1 bacterium BMS3Abin02
CGCGAGGCGGGAACTGCAACGCTGCTGATCTCGGAAGATCTCGACGAGATCCTTGCACTCGCGGATCGTATCGCGGTGCTCTACGAAGGCCGGATCATGGGGATCGTCGCTCGTGAAGACGCCACGGTCGAACAACTCGGCCTGATGATGGCCGGCGTAACCGAATCAGATGTGGGTCAGGACACGAACTGAGGCGGCGGAATGCGCCCTTTGTCCTCGCCACCGATCCGAGGCAGCTGCGGCATCGAATCCTGCAGCCCACGCAGGATCGCGTACATGGTGGCTGCTTCCTCGAACCCGAAAACGGAGCCTTCGGCGCCGGTCGCGTCGAGAACGGCGAAGGTGTTCGGGTCGAGGCGAGCCGACCCAACGGTCCCCCGATACGCCAGGGAGCCGTTCAGCTCGATCTCGTGAGTCTCTCCCGAGAACCGCCCCTGCATCGATGGCACTCCATCACTCTCGGACAGCATGAAGGCATTGTCGGTCTCGGCAAGGAAGTCTTCGCGGTTCAGGTACAGACGAGGCTTGTCACGATACGGCTCGCCTGCGGTCGGGCAGAACGTGACGCAGTTGCCGCATTCGTTGCAGAAGTCCGTCAGCACCACGATCTGATAGCCCTGTTCCACACGAAACGGAGTGTGGTCGGTCACCTGCGACGCTCCGTCGTTGATCGTGACGACCGGGAGATCCATCGTGATCGGCTCCGAAACATACGTCATGAGCGCCATGTTGGGACACACCCCCACGCAGATGCTGCAATACAGGTCGCAGTCGAGACAGCGTGCGGCCTCCGCTCGAGCCTCCTCGATCGTGTACGGGAAAGTCGAGATGGCGAAGTTCCTCCGGTCGGCGACCGGGACATGAGTGATCGGAACGCGATACTCCCGATGGGCTTTTCGCACCTGGATTTCCACAACGGAAACGTCGGGCAGCACCCGGGGAGCGGGTCCCACCTCGCCGCCTTCTCGTGTGACGATTACCGCTGCCACGGTCTTGCCGTCGGCCGCGGCCTTGACGATCGAGGCCGGACCGGACCCCGCAACATCGCCCGCGGCGAAGACCCCTCCGACCGAAGTCTCCAACGTGAGCGGATCGACTTCGAGGTATCCGCGATCGGTGAGGCGCGGCATCTCCTCTCCGAAGAAGTCGATCAGCGCGTCTTGACTGATGGCCAGGATCAACATGTCGAAGGGAAGCTCGAACTCGGAGCCCTCGATCGGATGCGGGATCTTGCGTCCGGACCCGTCCCGATCCCCGCGATATTCGTTGCGGACACAGACCAATCCTGTGAGAGCACCTCCTTCGATGTGAAGGCCGACGGGACTTGCCAACTCCTCCACGCCGATGCCCTCCTCGAGGAGTGCGCGGACTTCTTCCCGATCGGCCGGCATCTGGTCGATCGTCCGCCGGTAGACGACCGTGACTTCGTCCGCCCCAAGGCGCCAAGCCGTCCGCGCACAGTCCATCGCAGTGTCACCGGCCCCGATGACGGCCACACGTTTCCCGACCGGTACCGGGTGCCCCTCCCGTGCCTCTCTCAGGAAGTGCAAAGCGTCGATCACACCGGCAGCATCTTCGCCTTCCAGACCGAGCCTCTTGCCGATCTGCGCCCCGACGCTCACGATGATGTAGGCGTACCCTTGTCCTCGCAGGTCGGAGATGGTGAAGTCCTTGCCTGCCGTCTGTCCGTAGCGAATCTCCACACCGAGTTCGTCGAGAGCCTCGAGATCGTGGTCGATTTCGTGCCGGGGTAGGCGGTACTCGGGAATCGCTCCGGCCACCATGCCGCCCGGATAGGGATGTTGTTCGAACATCGTCACCGAGAACCCGTTCATCGCGAGACGTTCGGCAGCCGATATTCCTGCCGGCCCCGTACCGATGATTGCGACCCGTATGCCGTTCGGCGGCGCCTGGGGAATCAGATTCGGGTCTGTTTCGTGCTGCATGATGAAACGCTTGATGTCGCGAATCGCAAGGGGCTCGTCGTAGTGGGTTCTGATGCACGTGAGCTCACAGAGGTGGTCGCAGACGTCGCCCAGGATCGTCGGAATCGGGTTGTCCCGACGGGTCACCTCGACAGCTCGATCCCAGTCTCCTTCCTGGACCGCGCGCATGTACTCGGGCACGCGCTGGTTTACCGGGCATTCGTCCTCGCAGGGAGCTTCGATACAGTCGAAGAGCCCCAGCGGACGGGTCGTCTTGGATCTGTCTCGAAGAAATGAGCCCTTCTTGAGTTCCCATGCCTGTCGAACCTGGCTCGCATAGGTCCGCAGGTTGATCCTCGCCAGAGCCTTCACCACCTCATCGCCGAACTCTCCGACCTCCGTCTCCGTCAAGCCTCGCCGCACTCCCCAATCCCGGATCGCCTCCGATGCACTTCCTTCGAACCCCCCGGAGAGAAGACCGGCCAGCGCTTCGCACTCGTCCACATCGGGATTCAGGCCCGTGTCACTGAACGATGTCGTGCTCAGGATCGACACGAAATCGCTGAACCCCGGGTCGCGGATTGCAGAGCGGGCGATGAAGTCGGTGAGGTCCGTCGCTCCGACGAGATCCATCGCCGCGTCGGTCGTCTCGAAGTACTGCAGCATCCGCATGTACCCGCCGGATTTGAGCAGGTCGGAGCACACGGTGACGCTCTTCATTCCCGACCGCAGCAGCGCCGGGACATTGAATGCGTCGGCTCCGCCGGCGAACGAGATGGGAAGATCTCCGTTGAACTCCTCGTTGAGCTCGTTGGCAACGTTCACCGTGATCGCATGCAGTGCGCGCCCGGACATGTACATCGTCGTTTCCTCGAAGACCTCTCTGAAGTTCAAGACCTCGAGGGTGTTGGAGAGCTTCACACCGAAGGTGACGCCCATCGAATGTGCGACACGAAGGAGACGTCGAAACATCGCCACGGCGTCGTCGTAGCGCAGGTCGTGTTCGAACGCCTCGTCCGGCACGGCAACGTCGACGTACCCCAGGTCGTCGTGAAGGATCTCGCGAACCCTCTCCGGGCCGAGGAGTGTCGGATTCGACTTCACACTGGTGTGGAGAACCCGCTCCCTCATGAGGTACTTGCTGATCTTCTCGATCTCGTCCGGTGGGCAGCCGTGCATGGTGGAGAGGGTGATCGTGTCCGACAGCCGGGTGGGGATGTCGACGTCGTGCACATCGGGATAGTCCTCTGCCACGATGTCGACGTAGCCGTCGAGATGGTCCGAGGCGTCGCTCATCTGGTCGAGGTACCACTGCACGTTCGGCCGGCGGATACCCGCGTAGTCGTATCCGACACTCATGTTGAAGATCATCCCGGGACCGTCCCCGCGGAATCCGAGCTTGCGATGGAGCGCATGGATCAGCACCCAGGCGCGCAAGTACTCGTCGAACGATTCATGGATCTTCAGCTCCTGGGACCATTCGACGTTGTAGCCCTCGTCCTGACAGTCGATGCATGGCTTGGACACGTCCAACTCGTCGAGCGTCTGCACGGTTTTCAGCTCGATGAAACGTGCACCGTTCAGCCAGGCGACGACGATGTTCTGTGCCATCTGCGTGTGTGGCCCGGCTGCCACGCCAAACGGGTTGTCCATCGGATAGCCGTACTTGTTGGTGCGAAAGTGATCGTCCGGGGAGGGAACGAAGAAGGCCGAGCGCGGAACGCCGAAGATGCTGTCCTTCTCTGCCAGCTCCGAGAAGACCCAGCGGCTGAGTTGGCGCATCGAGATTGGGTGGAATCGGTCAGACATCCTTTGCTCTCCTTGTTCTCACCGGCCGTCGCTGGTGGCCATTCATAGCCGGGCGTGGAGTCGCAAGGCCTGCTCACGGGCCTTCGCGCGAATCTCCTTCGCATCGACCCGTGTCGGTTTCCCGTCCTCGAAGACGACCTCGCCGGCGATCTCGACCTTCAGCGGACGCACACCGGAAGTGAACGCGAGGTGCCACGGGTCCATGGGCTCGTACGACCAGGTCACCAGATCATCGAGTGCCTCCGGTGCGATACACCAGCCTTCTTCGAGCCAGCCCCATGCCGTCTCCGGGCTCGCGGTCACGTCCACGGAGCGTTGCATGACGTATGCGAGACGGAACGACTCGATCATCGCGGCACCGATTCCATCGGTTCCCAAGGCAACCGGGTTGGCGAACCGGGCCGGGTTCGCGTAGCCGACGGCATTGTTGAGATTCGAGCGCGGATTGTGCACGATCGTCCCGGAAAAGCCATGATCGGTGGGCAGGTGCACCGCATGGATGAGAAGCCAATCGTCCTGCGCGAGCGCGCCAAGTCGCCGGGAGGCATCGATGTCGGCCTCGCCTTCCGCGACGTGGACATGCACTCCAACCCCGAGGTCTCGCGCGATCCCCGCCGCGGATTCGAGACTCTCATCCGTGCAAGTAAACGCTGCATGAATGCCCACCAACCCCTTACCACCGGCCCTGATGAAGCGTTCATTCTCGGCCAGGCCTCTCTCTGCCGCCTCGTGTCCGTGCCTGTCCGTGATGCCATACGCACACACCACTCGAACCCCCACTTCCGCACAGGCGTCTGCGATGACCGAGAGGCTTCCCTCGATGGCGTTCGGCGACTCGTTGTGATCCACGATCACCGTGGTGCCCTGCTCCAGAGCCTCCAGTGCGCCCAGCTTTGCCGACCACTCCAACATGTCGAGATCGAGCGCGGTGTCCAGACGCCACCACACTTGTTCGAGAATCTCCAGGAAACTGGTCGGTGTCTTCGGCGGAGCGGGCATGCCCCGTGCGAGCGCCGAGTAGAGGTGATGATGTGCGCAAACCATTCCTGGAGTTGTGGCCGACATGGGACCTTCCATTCGTCGACTTCAACCTAGTGGTGCGTCGCAGGATTGGCGCCCGCGTATCTCCGAGAACTCGACGCCATCGGGCAAGGACGCACGAACGCGCCGCCAAGGACCGCGAGCCGCGTCCTGATTGGTTGCCGGGACACAACACGACGAACACCAGGAACGACGCATGCATCTCGATTTCATCGAGACAACCGGTGGTTCAGCTGGTCATCGGCAGTACGGACCGCCACACACCGTCGCGATCGTGCATCGCGGCCGCGATTGCCGGGGCGGTCGGGACCAGGCCGATCTCTCCCACACCCTTGATGCCGTATGGGGCGTCGGGCTGGGGCACCTCGACGATGATGACGTCGACCTGTGGCATGTCCTTTGCACGAAGGATGCCGAGACTCCTCAACGTCATGTTGATCGGTCGAGCCTGCCCGTCGGTCGGAAAGTGCTCCGACATCGCATAGCCGAGACCCATGTGGACCGCACCCTCGATCTGACCTTCCACGAGCATCGGGTTCACGGCGCGTCCGACGTCATGCGCCGCGATCACTTTCTCGATCACCCCGGATTCCCGGTCCATGACGACCACCTGTGCCGCGTACCCGAAGGCCGAGTGGATCAACGGGTGTTCGACGCCTGAATCGAACGATTCGGTCCAATCGACAACGTATTCGCCGTAGTAGTCGACGCCCACCTGTCTTCCACTCTCGTCGGCTATCCGACAGGCATCTCGGATGGCACCGGCTCCGAGAAGCGTGCCCCTGCTCCCCGTTGTCTGCCCATCCCCGAGTTCTCGAGTGGTATCCACGACGACTCGGATCTTGGTCGTGTCGATGCCCAGTTCCTCAGCGACAACCTGCAGAGCAACGGTGTGAATCCCTTGACCCATCTCCGTCCACCCGTGCCGTACCTCAACGATTCCGTCTTCCTCGAACCGCACGACAGCCTCGGAGACCTCGCGGTATCCGTTCCCGAGACCGGAGTTCTTCAGGGCGAGGCCGACACCGACTGCCTTGCCTTCGGCCCGGGCACGCTCATAGCCGTCTCTCACTGCGTCCAGACACGCTCGGGCTCCTCGACATCCATCGTCCATGATCTGGCCGGGACCCCACTCGGAGCCGGGCTGGATCACGTTGCGAAAACGCATCTCGAGCCCGGAGATCCCGACGATCTCCGCAAGGCGGTCGAGGGCACCTTCCATGGCGAACTGCGCCTGGTTGGCTCCGAAGCCTCGAAAGGCGCCGCACACCGGGTTGTTCGTGCGCGCAGCGATCGACTCGACGTCGACGTTCGGGACCACGTACGGACCGGTCGCATGACCGGCGGCACGTTCGAGCACCTTCATGCCTACGGACGCGTAGGGTCCGGAGTCTCCCAGCATCTTCGCCCTGACCGCCGTCAAGCGGCCGTCGTCGTCGCAGCCGACCCAGTACTCGAGTCGGATCGGATGACGCTTGGCGTGCATCAGCAGAGACTGCTCTCGTGTCAACGTGCACTTGACGGGCCTCTGCAGGAGCCACGCCGCCAGTGCGGTCTGGCCCTGGTTCGACATGTCCTCCTTGCCCCCGAACGCTCCCCCGGTCGAGACCAGTTCGACGACCACCGAGTCACGGGGCAAGGCGAGGAGACTTGCGATCTGATCGCGATCGTCCCACACACCCTGGCCGCCCGACCACACCTTCAGTGTGCCGTCCGGTTGTGGAGCCGCCAACGTGGACTCCGGTTCCAGGAATGCGTGCTCCACCCGCTGCGTTTGGAAGACCTCATGGACGACGTGGCTGCTGGTCGCCAGCGCCGCTTCCGTGTCACCGCGCTGGTATGCCGACACGGACAGAACGTTGCCGTCCAGCCCCCACACTGCATTCTCGGACGAGGACAGCACCTTCTTCGGGTCGGTGAACGGTGTCAGAACGTGATACTCCGCGTCGACGAGTCCTGCCGCACGTTCGGCGATGTCCCTGGTCTCTGCAACGACGATGGCAAGCACATCGCCGAGGTAGGAAGTCCTTCCTCCTTCGGGTATGAACACCGGCCAGTCCTTGTGGATCAGCCCGACCCGCAGCTCCCCTGGCACGTCGCTGCCGGTATACACGGCGGCGACACCGTCGAGGGATTCCGCGGCGGACGTGTCGATCCGAAGTACGTCGGCTCGGGCGTGATCGACCAGGCGAAGGGCGCCGTGGAGCAGACCGGGCACCCGCATGTCGTCGACATATCCCCGCTCCCCGAGTGCAAGCTCTCTCGCTTCATACTTGATCCCGCTGGAACCGAGGCCTTCCGGCGCGGCGACGGCCGGTTCCTCACCGCGGGCAACCGCCTCGATCGCATCGAAGATCTTGATGTAGCCCGTACAGCGACACAAGTTGGCACCAAGGTGACGCCGCAGATCGTCGCGAGAGAGCGCAGAGCCCTTCTTGTCGATGAGCGCCTTCGAACGCATGATGATTCCTGGAGTACAAAAGCCGCACTGGGTCGCCCCATAGGCAGCGAAGGCGTCCGCATATCGTGTGCGCTCGTCCGGATCCAGCCCTTCGAGCGTCGTCACCGAGCGGCCGGCGACCTTCTCCAGTTGAAGCTGACAGCTCACACGAGCCTTGCCATCCACCAGCACCGTGCAAGCGCCACACTGCCCAGATGGCGCGCACCCGTCCTTCGGCGACGTGACTCCGAGTTCCTCGCGGAGCGCCGCGAGCAGGTGTGGATGGTCGTCGCGCACCTCGACTGCCGCACCGTTCAGTTCGAAACCGACCATGCCGACACTCTAGGTAGGCGACCGGCGAACCCAGGGCTCGCAGCTGCGCTCAGCGCACCCCTGAGCCCTGGGTTCGGGGGGTCTGCCTGCCAAAGGGACTAGTCACTTCATCTCGATGTCCAACAACCCACGCGCGGGCCTCAAGCCAAACGGCGCAACTACCGATGGACAACGGTATGAAACCGAATGCACGGTCCGACCGTGGTTTCACCGTGATAGAAGTCGCCGTCGCCTTGGCGATCCTCGGTACGGTCATCGTCATGACCATCGGGCCGATCTCCAGTGGATTCGACATCCTGCGCAAAGCGAACCAGGCCACCATCGGCACGAACATCGCTCAGGGCCGTATCGAAGAACTACGCAGCCTTGCCTATGAGGACGTCGGCTACACGTCGAGTGTGCCTTCGGGAGTGCTGCAACCCTCACAGACGGTAACTGTCAACGGACTGGACTTCACCGTCGACACGGACATCAAGTACTTCGGGAGCATCAATCCCGGCGAAGACATCATCCCCCAGGGCGGTGACGGTGTACAAGGGCATTTCGATTCGGGCATCGACTACAAACAGGTTGTCGTCACGGTCAGTCGCGCCGGGAGTGATTTCGTGCCGATCGTGATGACGACGATCATCGCCCCGCCCTCGTTGGCCGCCAACGACAACAAGGCAAATGTGATTGTCAACCTCGTGAAGGTGGAGCCGGACGGTGCTTCACCAAGCATCCTGCCCTTCCCGAAGGTGTATCTCGTGAACGACACGAGCTTCGTCGCCTTCCCCGGAGCGCCCGATGCGACCCAGATCTTCGCCGGAGTCGATGCAAACACCAGTTCCGGAGTCGACTATTACTACTACGGCAGGCTCGGAGGCTCGATGGGTTCTCTCGAGTCCGGTGGGTGGCGCATCCATCCGGGCGACGTCGGAACCGAGGCGGAGCGGGTCCACGTGGCGCCGACCGAGAGCGGAACCATGACGCTGCGCATCTACCATCCCGCCATCCTTCACGTCGAGATGTACGACCAGGCGGACGGGTCGGAGATCGGAGGGCCGGCGACCCTGACACTCACCGAACCGCTCGGCGTGGTCACCTTCACCGAAACCTCCTCCGAATGGAACGGAAGCGGCTGGGACATCACCGAAGCGGACGGTGCCCCGCTGATGCCCGGCAGCTACTCGTTCTCCCTCCTGGCGAGCGGGTACTCCCAGGTCGATCGTCCCGACGTACTCGTCCCGTCCGGCTACCCCGACTCTGCGGATCACACCGAGACCTTCACGTTGACGGCAGCCGTCGGCTTTACCCTCACGATGCACGTCCAGGATGCCCAAGGTGTTCCCATTCGCGACGTCGGGCTCACCATCGTCGAGCCTGGAGGCACGAGCACGGCGACAACCGATCAGAACGGTGATGCCACCCGTTTCGTCGAAGGAAGCATGGTCACCGTGACCGTAACCGCGACGTCCCCGTTCGGACACGAACCGCTCACGCGCAACGTCATGCTCTCGAGCGATCAGACGCTCACCATGACCCTCGCCACACCGTCCGGCTACGGACTCATCACCTTCACCGACAACAACCAGGGGGTCGAGCACTACGAGTACCTGCCCAGAAACGGCAGCCCCGACGACATCATCCGCGTGTATCCGAACGTGAACGGCCAAGGCTCCGCGGCAGTGGCCGCCGGCAGATGGACCGTCAAGAAGATCTGCCTGACCGGCTCGAACAAGAGCACCCCCAGCCTCTCGGTGTATTCAGGGAGTCTCAAGGTGTGGTCGACCTCGTC
>BDSU01000034.1 GCA_002897675.1 bacterium BMS3Abin02
GAATCGCTACCAGGTGGTCACTTCCACCGGCGCCCTGCTCTGTGATGTCCGCGAAGGGAAGAGCTATCTGGCCGGGCTCTACGATTGAAGAGGCTCGCTTCGCGAACCGTATTCGGTATCGTGGTCAGGTGGAGGAGAGGCGCTTCAGCGTTTCGGCGATCCATGCTCGTACCCGATCCCTGAGGTCATCCACATCGGCGAGGGTGAGACCGGTCGTCTTGATCGGCTCACCGATCTCCACTTTGACCGAGCCCGGGTGCATCATCTTTGCTCCTGGCGGCCAGATGGCGTTGGTTCCTTCGATGGCAACCGGCACGATCGGCAGCCCCGTATGGATCGCGATGACGAAGGGTCCTTTCTTGAACGGTCCCAGCTCGCCGGTCTTGCTGCGAGTGCCTTCTCCATAGATGATGATCGATCTGCCGCGCGCCACGGCTTTGTCCACTTGCTTGTTGATGTAGGCCATCGATGGCTGGTTCCGGTCGACTTTGATCATGCCGAATGCCTTGATGGCGATGCCGAACACGGGTACCGAGTACAGCTCCTTCTTGGAAAGGAAACGGAGTGGCACCGGGAGGGTGAGGAAGTGAATCACCGGGTCGAGGTTCGACTGGTGGTTGCCGACGACGATGTACGAGCCTGAGGGGTCAACTCGATCTACACCTTCAACCTTAGGCCGAACGTTAAGCCCGATGAGCCAGAGGTGCGACCAGAACGTGGCGAAACGCTCCATCCAGGGGCTCGCAGGGTTGATCCACCCGATCACGATGAACGCCGGAGTGACGATCAGCGTTCCGAGAGCGATCAGAAGGTACGTGATGCCGGTTCTGATGACGTCGATCATGGGAGCACCCGGGAGAGCTCGTCGAGCGTGTCCTGGATGACGGCTTTCGTCTCGTCTCTCAGGCGGCTGACGTCACCGTCGGTCAGTCCCGCGGTGGGGATAGGAGCTCCGATGGACACGGTGATCGGCCCTCCTTCGATCCTCTTTTGATTCGGAACCCAGGCCTTGTTTCCCCCGTAGATGGTCGTCGGGAGGATGGGAAGGCCGGTATGAACGGCGATGGCGAAGGCGCCCCGTTTGAACGGCAGCAGGTTGCCGTCTCTGGTGCGAGTTCCCTCCGGATAGACGATGATCGACTTGCCGAGCTTTGCGACTCGTAGTGCGCCTTCCTCCACCTTTCGGTAGGAACTGCGTGCCTTCCGGTCCACAGGCACCATCGACATCGCCTTCAATGCCCATCCCAGCAGTGGAACGGAGAAGAGCTCCTTCTTGGCGAGGAAACGGATGGGTACGGGGATGGCGATGAAGTGCGCCATGATGTCGAACGTGGACTGGTGGTTGGACACGACGACGTATGACGTGTCCGGGTCGACATTGTCGGCTCCCCGAATGTCGAGCCGAACGCCGGATGGCCACAGGCAGGCCTTGGCCCAAGCGACTGCGATCTTGTCGACCCAGGGGGACTCGGGGCGGATCAACCCGACGATCGTCACGGCGATCGAAGCCATTGCCGTGACGAGCAGTCCGTTCGCCACCGTCAGGACCGTGCGGATCGGAGATGCCAGCCTCATGGGGCGGCAGCGTAGTCGATGCGCATAGACGGGAGACAAGATGCTTCGCAGGATCATTCCGCCGGCGTTCCTCGGCCTTGCGGGTCTCCTCGATCGTGTGCCTCGAGTCGGTCGCAGGAGGCTCGTATCACGTACTTCGTGCCACGGCTTCACGCGGACCCGGTACCGTGGGGCGAGCGTCACGGCTCTTTCCGGCTGATGACCGACACTCACCGTCCGAGGTACTCGAGTGCCTCGGTGATTGTAGGGAGTGCCGCTTCGGCGAACAGGGCATGACCTCTGCTGCTTGCGTGGAACAGGTCGGGGGACCACAGCGTCAGGTCCTTGTGGAACGCCTCGGCGAAGTTCCACAACGGTACCTTGAAAACGTTGGGCCGGTTCTCTGCAACGCGGGCGTGGGTCCGATCGGCAGCGCGCCCTCTGGCATGTGCGGGCCACCTGAGGAGGAGTGGAAGGCGAGGGATGCTTCCCATGTCGCCGACGCCGGAGAGCACGATCGCCTCTGTCGAAGGGGTGAGGGCATCCACGATGGAGGCCAACTGCCGGTGGAAGCTCGCGATGGGGACACCGAAGAGCATGTCGTTGCCTCCGACCGACACGATCGCGAGGTCGTAGCGACGTTCGATCGCCTTGGGGACTTGATCGGTCAGCACGTCCCGTGTTTTCGAGCCGCCGATCGCGAAGCTGTCCAGCGTCACGTGGAAGCGCTGTCCGAGTTCGCGTCCGATGCGCTGGATCCAGACGTCTTGTGGGCGTTCGAGACCCGGACCGGTGCAACTCGAGTCACCGAGGACGACGATGGACAACTCCGCGAGGCCGGCATCGCCGAAGACCCCCGACGCGTCGCTTCCTTGGAAGCTCGGCAGGCTGTGCCATCTCGTGTACGCCGTTCCCATCGACCAAGCCAGCGCGATCAAGCCGGCGGCCCGCAGCGTCCTTCTCATCGGCCTCATCGGCGGGAAGCTACCAGATGAGGGAGCGGCGGCTATCGGCGGTAGGTGCCGATCAGCTCGGTCCGATCGATGACATGGCCATCCAATGCCGCCTCGACGTCGGCCTTGGTCGCCGACGACGTCAGGGTCAGTGTCGTGTCGAGGGCGAAGAGCTTGAAGAAGTAGCGGTGTGTGCCGATCGGGGGACAGGGCCCGCCGTAGTCGTTTCGGCCCCACGAGTTCTTGCCTTGAACGGCGCCGCCGGGGACGGAGCCCTCGCCGATCTCGCTCGTCGCCGGGTCGATGTTCCAGACGACCCAGTGATCCCAAACCATCTTGGGCGCCTTTGGGTCTGGAGCATCGGGATCGTCTACGAACAGGACGAGACTCTGGGCGTCTCGTGGAACATCACTGATTCGCAGCGGTGGATTCACGTCGAATCCGTCGCACGTGAAGCGCGACGGCATGAGTGTGTTGTGCTCGAATGCAGGGCTGGAGAGGCGCATGGTTCCTCCTTGGGGTGTCGCGGTGGTGGGGTCTGTGGGGATCGGACCTGCGTCCGGGGCGCATGCAGCGGCGAGCAGGGTGATCCCAAGGATGAGGCTCGCGGTTCGCATGCGTCTCCCTTCATGATCAACCTACCGATCCTGTGAGGCAATGTGGAGCCTGCCGAGCCTGTTTCCTTTTCCGGAGGCCCCTTTGGGACGGAGGGGAGTTTGGCGCACATCTCGCCGACCCGACTCTGCGAACCGAACATACGTTCGATAGTATGGGGGCCCGACAGAAACGAAGCATGACCTACGCAGAGCTGCACTGCCACACCAACTTCTCTTTCCTCGACGGTGCTTCTCCTCCCGAGGAACTCGTGGAGCGGGCCGTGGCGCTCGGCTACCGGGCGCTGGCGGTCACCGACCACAACGGGTTCTACGGTGCGGTGCGGTTCTCCGGAGCTGCTCGTGGCGCCGGCCTGCCCGCGGTGTACGGGGTGGAAATCGGGCTTGCCGTAGGCGCCGACTCGGGGGCGCCGCTCACGAGGGAACAGGGCGAGGACGCCGGGAGCGACGTTCCCGTCCTGTCGAGCGGTGCAACGGCCGGTGGTCGAGGCACGAGGCCCCGCCGACGGGGTCGGACCAGGCGGATGCACGGCACGAAGCCGGTGGATGCTCCGCAGACCGACCATCTCGTACTCCTTGCGCCATCGGCGGACGGGTACGCGGCGCTGAGCCGATTCGTGACCCGAGCCCAGTTCCGCGGTGAGAAGGACCGTCCCGTCTACACCTGGCGGGATCTCGAAGAAGCGGCACGAGAAGGGGGTCTGTATGCGTTGACGGGCTGTCATCATGGAGCGGTGCCCAGGGCGGCCCAGATCGGAGATCTGGAGGGAGCGTTGCGCGAGGCGGCCCATCTGCGGGAGGTCTTCGGACACAGATTGCACGTCGAGATGTGGCATCACGCGATGCCGGAGGACGATCCCCGCAACGATCTGCTGTGGGACGTCGCCCGCCGGCTGCGACTGCCGGTGGTCGCCACCAACAACGTCCACTATGCAGACCGCAGCGACGCAGATCTCGCCGACGTGCTGGCCGCCATCGGGGGACGGAGAAGCCTCGACGATGCGGATGGGTACCGCTCCGCCACCGACGAACGGTACCTGAAGGACCCTTCCGAGATGGTGAGGCGTTTCGCCAGGTATCGAGGGGCGGTGGAACGTGCCGGCGAGCTCGGGGATGCGCTCTCTTTCGACCTGCGACTCGTTGCCCCGAAGCTTCCCGATTTTCCGATGCCGGGCCATTTCCGCTCCGAGATGGAGTATCTGCGGTATCTCACCTTCGAAGGAGCCCGCGGCGTGTATCCGGGCTCCGATGACGGTGTCGAACCGAGGGCACGAGAACGACTCGAACACGAGCTCGACGTGATCGGGCGCCTCGGGTTTCCCGGCTACTTCCTCGTCGTTTGGGATATCGTCAACTTCGCTCGTTCGCAGGATATCTACTGCCAAATTCGCGGATCAGGCGCCGACTCTGCGGTGTGTCGTTGCATCGGCCTCACCAGGGTCGATCCGATTCGGCTGCACCTGCCGTTCGAGCGGTTCCTCTCCGACGAGCGGGGGCGGCCTCCGGACATCGATCTCGACCTCGAGGCCGAGCGCCGGGAGGAGGTCATCCAATACTGCTACCGCCGATACGGGCGTGAACGTGCGGCGATGGTCGCCAATGTCATCACCTACCGTGCCCGCTCGGTGCTGCGTGATGTCGGCAAAGCCTTCGGGCTGACCCAGGCTCAGGTGGATGGCCTGTCCAAGTACGTCGATACTCGCAATCCGGCGAAACTGCGGCTGGAGGCGCCGTTGCCGGCGGGAATGACCGCCGAGTTCATCTACGACGTGTGCCACCGGCTCGACGGGTTTCCCCGACATCTTGGCATCCATTCGAGCGGAATGGTGATCGCCGACCGTCCTCTGTGGCAGGTCGTCCCCATGGAGTGGGGCCGGATGCAGGATCGGTCCGTGCTGCAGTGGGACAAGGACGACTGCGCCGCGATCGGAATCGTCAAGTTCGATCTCCTCGCTCTCGGCATGCTCAACGCCCTCCACCTCACCGTTGACACGATCGCGGATGCGCACGGCGTCGTCATCGACCTGGCCACGATCCCGCAGGAACCGGCCATCTACGAGATGCTCACGACTGCGGACACGGTCGGGGTCTTCCAGGTGGAGTCCAGGGCGCAGATGGCGACCCTCCCGAAGATGAAACCGAAAACGTTCTACGACCTCGCGGTGGAGGTCGCGTTGATTCGGCCCGGACCGATCCAAGGCCAGTCCGTGCATCCGTACCTGCGGCGCCGCAATGGCGAGGATCCGGTTCGATACCCACATCCGTCGACGGAGCCGATTCTCGCCAAGACCCTCGGGGTGCCGATCTTCCAGGAGCAGTTGATGGAACTCGCCAGGGTCTGCGCGGGATTCGACGGCAGCCAGTCCGACCGCTTGCGATCCGCGATGACCCACAAACGCTCCGACGAGGCGATGGGGAAACTGCGTACCGAGGTTTTCGCCGGGATGGCGAGAAACGGGATCACCGGTCCGGCGGCAGACGAGATCTGGGAGAAACTCCAGGGGTTCGCCAGCTTCGGATTCCCCGAGAGTCACTCGGTGAGTTTCGCTTACATCGTGTACATGTCCGCCTGGTTGAAGTATCACTGGCCGACCGAATTCCTGGCCGGTTTGTTGAATGCCTACCCGATGGGGTTCTACAGCCCCAATACGCTGGTGCAAGATGCCCAACGCCACGGTGTCGTGGTCCTGGAACCGGACGTGAATCGTTCCTCTCACGACTGCACCGTCGAGCCGTATGACGCCGATCCGGACGATGTGGTGACGTACTACGGCAAGTCGTGGCGACGGGGAAGGGGAGCGACCGACGATCCCGTCCGTGCGGCGGTCGCGTTGCGTATGGGACTGCGGTATGTACGGAACCTGGGGGAGGCGGAGATCGGCCGAATAGAAGCTGCGCGACTGATCGGTGGTGCGTTCCGGGACGTACGGGACTTGGCGCAGCGCACCGGCCTGCCGGTCGATGCGTTCGAGGGATTGGCTGCTGCGGGTGCACTCGGATCGCTCGGCGTGTCCCGCAGGGAAGGGCTGTGGGCGGCCGGGTCGCTCGCGGAGATCGATCCGGAGCGGTTGGCGCTTGCTCCCGGCGTCGATGCGCCTGCGTTGCCGGGGATGAACGACGCCGAGCAGCACCGGGCAGACCTGTGGGCGACGGGCGTGTCGCCGCGCCACCCCGTCGAGTTCGTGAGAGAATGGCTCGACGAGCAGGGATGTGTCCGCATCGCAGACGTGTTGGAGCGCCGCCGCAACGGATGGCGAGCTCGAGTCGGTGGGATCGTGACGCACCGACAGCGCCCTGGTACGGCGAACGGGGTGGTGTTCTTCAATATCGAGGACGAGACGGGGTTGCTCAATGTCGTCGTGCTGCCCGAGGTGTGGCAGACCAATCGTGAGACGGCCAGGCGCAACGTGGGATTGGTGGTCGAGGGGGTCGTCGAGTACCGAGACGGTGTCACCAACCTGGTGGCGCGCGGGTTCACCTCATGGCCGGTCGAAGGGGTCCGGTCCAGGGATTTTCGGTGACGACTCCGAACCCTGGGCTCAGGGGTGTCCACAGGGCCCCTACGAGCCCAGGGTTCAATGGGGGGGCAGCGGATCGGTAATCGCCTAGTTCGAGACCGATATCACCGACCAGGCGATGAGCAGCTGGCCGGCGTAGTAGAGGGGCAGACCCCACACCCTGTTGACGAAACCGGGTGCCACGAAGCGGTCGCGGGCAACGGAGAGGTCCGAGAGGTAGAACGCAACGGCACCGGCGAGGAGCATCGGCGTCGCCCCGGATGCCGTTGCCCCAACCGCCACGACGAGCATTGTCGAGATGACGGCGATGTATCCGATGACCGGGCCGACCATTGCAGTCGGCAGGTGGGGGCGCAGCCAGACGAAGACCAACGCGGCGACGACGAGTGCAACGCTCGCGGCGATGAAGGACACGCCGGAATCGACGCCAAGCGTGAAGAAAGCGGCGATATAGGCGACATTCCCCAGGAGGAACGCGACGAGGCCGACGAGGAACGCGGTCTGCGATGCGCCGAGCAGCAGCACGTCACCCGACGCCCCGAGTACGAGTCCGAGAAAGATCCACGTTCCGAAGTTCGTGTCGAGTGCGCCGGCGCTCAGGGCGACTCCGACGAACCCGGCAGAGGCGACCGGCTTGGCGAGATTGCGAAGCGTGACATTGCCGCGCTCACCGGAGAGCAGGACCATCAAGGCCAGGACGGTCATGGCGGTGAATACCCAGGTCATGGCAGCATCCCGGCGAGCCGACCGGCGATGTCCGACCAACCCGCACCTTGTTCGTCGATGAGGCTCGTGTGTCCGGCGGACGCAAGTTCGAGGTACTCGATCTCCTCTCCGGCCGCCCGGGCGGAATCGACGTAGCGGCGGCTGTAGTCGACCGGGACATCGTCGTCGTCGGTCCCGTGGACGACCAGCTGTCGAACCCCGAGAGGGAGCATGGCGGTGGGTGATGCCTGGGCGATGGCCGTCTGGGAGGTCGCATCACCCATGAAGGCGGCGACCGCGCCGGACCCGAGCCCGTCTCGGAGAGCTGCGCCGAGGTCGGTGATGCCGGCCAGTGAGACGAGAAGTGCGGGCGTGACTGCATCGGTCCGGCCAGAAGAGGCGAGCGCGAGATGGCCGCCTGCCGAGTGACCGATGACGGCGACCCGGTCCCGGTCGATGGCGGCGTCCAGAAGCGCGACGTGATCGATTCCTCGTGCAACATCGAGTACGGTTGCCGGCCATCCTCCTCCCGCACCGACTCTCCGATACTCGAGGTTCCAAGTGGCGAATCCTCTCTCCACGAGGTCGGTCGCCAGACCATCCATGAGGTCCCTGGTCCACTGCCGTCTCCAGAAACCGCCGTGCACCAGAACGGCGATCGGATGTGGTCCGGGTCCGCTGGGGAGGCGGAGGTCTCCGACCTGGTCGGGGCCTTCTCCATAGGCAACGATCTTCGGCGGAACTCGGTGGGCGAAGACGAGGTGACGGAGTGCCCAACGGTATCCTTGGATCCCGCGACCATAGATCGTTGCGGTGCAGGCGGGTGCGGTCACCGAGACGCTTCTCCACGGTTCTCGTTCCTCGACGTTGGAGATGTGGACTTCGACCGTCGGGATGCCGGCAGCTTCGATCGCGTCATGGATGGCGTAGGACGTGTGCGCGTAGGCGCCAGGGTTGAGAACGACGCCGTCGAACACCTCCCGGGCTTCGTGGAGCCCGTCGATCAGGGCTCCTTCGTGGTTCGACTGGAAGGCCCGCACCTCGATCCCCAGTTCCTCGCCCCAGGATCTGCAGAGAGCCTCGAGATCGGTGAGCGTCGTCGTTCCGTAGATCTCCGGGCTTCGCGTGCCCAGGAGGTTCAGGTTCGGTCCGTTGATCACCAGGATGCGTTGCATGGTGCAAGGCTATCGAGTTTCCCGGCTGCCGTGACGATCGGGGACGTCTCATGCGAAGATCTCGACGTCACGGTGCAGTGAATCGGCGTGTCCTGTTTGTGGTTCGACGATCGTGATCGGACTCGAGAGGCGCAGTTCGTAACGTCTATTGGGGCCTCCTTCTCGAAAACCGTGGGGTGAGCACGATGATGGCCACTGCCACAGGGAGGAGTAGCGCTGCGAGGCGAGGTCGGTACAGCAGTGCGAGCCCGACGGCGGCCAGGGGAACGGCGACTCGCGCACGCACCCGGCGCAGATCGGGGAAGGCGAGCCAGACGGCGCCGAAAAGGACGCCGACACGGACCGCCATGCCGCCGACGAGACGGGTGGGTTCGTCCAGCGACGGTGACAGCATCACAAGGGTTCCGACGATGAGGAGGACGGCCACGATGGCACCCAGGACGGCCCTCATGTGTTACGACCCGACATGGAAGAGGAGCGTACCTGACGGCCAGCGGGACATCGCGTCCTTCGAGATCATCGGCCACGCGCGGTGAGGCGAGTCGGACGGTGGAGCGGCTCGAGTTCCGAGGCGAGAGCGAGTGTCGCTTCGTCCAACCTGGCAGGCTCGAGCGTGTAGCCTGCCGCGAATTCGTCGAGGATGGCACGTTGGACGTCCGCCATCGTGATGTCGGGCGTGCCAGAGCGCAGGTCTCCACTCGTCGCCGGGTTCCATTCGATGCCCAGAGCTTCATATACGGGGATCAGCACGTTCGCCACCCGATCACCACCGGAGACGACGACGACCCCGCCGATGTGTGCGGCTCCCGACACGATCCGTTGGCCCACGCCCATCACTTTTCGTACTCCGCCGATGTTGACACTGTGCGCTCCCGGGCAGTACTCGCCTGGCACCTCCCCGACGTGAGCATCTGCACCGAGGGCGCGAAAGGCGTCGACCATGATGGTGCTGATTTCTTCGAAGCGCTCGTTGATGCCGGCGCGAGGGTCGTCGACGGGGACTGTCCACGAGAACGCGATCGTGCCGTCATGGAACACTGCGGCGCGTCCTCCTGCGAGTCGCTCCACGGCGCCGAATCCGAAGGCAAGGGCGGCATCGACGGCGCGCCGATACCCGGGCTGGACGGCGTCTCGCCGACCGAAGGCCACGACGGGGCCCGGCTCGTGCAGGCGCAGGACCGGTTCTCGTTCTCGACGAGCGACCTGGAGGAGCAGGGCGTGGGAGACGGCGGTATCCAACCCGGGCGGGTAGGGGAACCCGGCATCCATGAACAACATCGGCGCAGTATCCCAGAAACTCGCTTTTCTAACAGTTCTCGAACATCCATGGTTCACAATGGCCGCAAAGGAGATTGATGATGCAACGTGCAGCCAAGATTGGAATCCTCGTCCTGATCGTCGGGGGCCTTCTCGTCGGAGGTTTCGCGGTGGCGGGAGCAGTCGAGAGCAACCATGCGACGGCCGCGCAGACGGGAATCGTGGCAGCGTTGCGACCGCTCATCGACGACGGAACCATCACAGAGTCCCAGGCCGAGGCAGTCGCCGGGCGGCTCGCTCCGATCGTCAGATCCGAGAGGATCCGTCGTGACGCGGAACGCTTCCGGGATCGGTCGATGGCCACGGCGCGCCGTGTCGCCGACATGCTCGACATGACGGTGCCCGAGCTCGAGAACGAACTCAAGCGGGGCACGACACTGGCACAGATCGCAGAGAGCCGGGGGTCGAGCGGCGGGGAGATCGTGACCGCGCTCGTGAGTGACATCTCCAAGCGTCTCGCCGACCAGGTCGCCGAAGGGCGGATCACGCAGGAAAGAGCCGATGAACTCGTTGCAGCCGCAACCGGGCGGATCGCCGATCTCGTCGAATCTCCGCATCCTGGGCGAGCAGCGTTCAAGGAACATCGCACTCGGCTCGCCAGGCTGGGCGCGCTGCGTATCAGTGCGGACGTCCTGGACACGACTCCGGAGGAGCTGAAAGGCACTCTGGAGAGCGGTCAGAGTCTCGGCGAGGTCGCGGAGAGCAGGGGCGTCGACGAGGGCGTGCTGATCGATGCCCTCCTCGAGCCGATTCGTGAGCAGATCGGTCTCGCCGTCGAGCGCGGTCGCATCGACGAAGCCCGTGCAGGGAAGATGCTCGACCAGGCCGCCGAGAGGGTTCGGAATCTGGTTGAGAGGCAGCGCGGGTAGGCGGAACCCGCCGGCAGCTCATCGGGCCCGCACCAGATTCTCCGTATGGAGCGCCGCGGTGGGTGAGAGCAGCGGATGCCCGTCATCGTGAGACGTCCTATTGTCGATGTGCAGCTCGAAGTGTCCGAACAGGAAGGCCATTCCCACGGCCGGGTCGAGGTCATCGCCATTGCGACTCCGTGTGATCGCATCAGCATCGATCTCCAGGCGAATACCATCCGTGTTCATACCGACGGTGTGTGGCAGGGGTGTGGCAGAAGCGAATCCCCGATCTGCGACAGGTACACTGAGGGTGCTCCGAGGGTGGGGACCTGGGCACGGGGCACGGCTGGTGGGCCGAACGGAGACTGATGCCTTCATCGAATCGTCAAGAGCGACTCCTCAGGCGCTTCGAACGTGATTCTCTCGCGGGCGCAGAAGCGGGTGTGTTCCGTGTCCGGGTGGAGGATCGTGTCCTCGGCGGTGAGACGATCACCATCAATGGTCGCGAACTCCTCAACTTCGGTATGGCGTCGTACCTCGGCCTCAACCTGGACCCACGTCTCAAGGCAGGAGCGATCGACGCCATTTCACGCTATGGGCCTGTCTATTCATCGTCGACGGCCTTCACTTCACTGCCTCTGTACACGACGCTCGAGGAAAGACTGGAGCGCATGTTCGGAGGACACGTGGTCATCGCGCCAACCACCACGCTTGCGCATCTCGCTGCGCTTCCACTGATCGTTCCTGTCGGATCGGAGGTTTTGATCGACGCACAGGCGCACGAGTCGCTTCGCCTGGCCGGCCAGGTCCTGCGAGCTTCCGGATCGTCCGTCTCTTCAGTACCGCACAACGACTTGGAGGCGCTTGCAGACGCCGTGGAGCAATCGTCGGACTCTCCCGTGTGGTACATGGCCGATGGTGTCTACTCGATGTTTGGGGATCTTGCACCCGTCCGTGAGATCTCGACACTCATGGACCGCTTTGCGAACCTGCATGTGTACTTCGACGATGCACACGGTTTCGGATGGGCAGGTCTACACGGGCGGGGTTACGTGCTGGGCGAGGTGTCGATCCGTGAGCGTATGGTGGTCGCAGGATCGCTCTCCAAGTCGATCGGTGCGGGCGGGGGGGCGCTCGTCTTCCCGGATGAGAAGACCGCCAGACGCGTACGAACGCTCGGAGGAACGATGACGTTCTCCGGCCCGCTGCATCCCGCCGAGCTTGGCGCCGCGCTCGCTTCGGCAGACATTCACCTGTCGGGCGAGCATGCAGTACTGCAGGCCCGGCTGATGACACAGATCGAGTTGACTCGTGGCCTTCTGGCAGAACGGGGACTCCCCGTCGTCGAGGTGGCCGATTCGCCCGTGTGGTTCATCCGCATCGGCACTCCCGGTGACACGATCGAGGTGGCGAAGCGCCTGCAAACGGATGGTTTCTATGTAAACCCCTCGGGATACCCCGCAGTTCCGATCGGTTCTGCAGGATTGCGACTCGCCAACACGCTGTATCTCCAAGACGACGCATACGTCGCGCTCGCCGATGCGCTCGCAAGGCGCGTTCCCGAGGTAGTAGGTGGTATGGAGATCATGATCGATCTGACCGAGGAGGAATCACCGCACGCCGATCGACTTTAGGCGTGGAGGCGCCGTGCCGATAAAAGGGCGTGCAATCGTTCCTGAACGTCTGGAAGCGACACCCGGTGTGGTTCCGATGGTCGGCAGCGGTCGTGTTCGCGCTGCTGTCGGTTTTGGCCGTCATCTCGGCCACGGTCCCCTCTGCGGCGGACACCGCAGGACCCATCGGTCTTTTCCTCGGCGGAATCTCCGCAGGGGTCACTTTTCTCGTCGGGGCCCGGCATCTCGAGGGGAGAGAGCGCGTCTCGTGGACGCTCGTCGGTATCGGCCTGCTTCTGATCGCGACCGGCGTGTTCTCGGTGGCGCTCATCTCGTCACTCACCGAGATGGCAGCCTTCGGGCCGCCGGATATCCTCTTTCTCGGTGGGTACGCGTTCGGCATCGTCGGATTCGCCCTGCTCCCGCAGGTCGCCTCCGACTGGTCGGTGCGGCTGCGAGTCATCCTCGACGGCCTCATCGGTGCGATCTCGCTGGGTGTCATCGCCTGGCTTCTGGTGCTCGGCGACCTGCTCGGGCGGTTGCAGTCGTTCACTGCATGGGAACGATGGGCAGGTTCGGCGTATCCGGTGCTCGACGCGGTGGCGATGATCGTGATCATCCTGGTGTTCGTGCGCCGCAGCGCCTACCGCTTCGACATCCGGTTGCTGCTCGTCGGCGCAGCGTTCATTGCCCAGGTGGTGGCGGATCTGGCGTATCTGGAGTCGGGTGTCGGGCGCACGTTCGCGGAGGCGAGGCCGATCTACGCACTCAATATCGCAGTGCTCATCCTTTTCTTTGCTGCTGCGCTGATGGTTCGGTCTCGTCCCCAACGTCGCGAGTACGCGGATCGTAGGGCGTCGCTGCTCGTGCTGGTCGCTCCGTACTCGCTCGCCGCGGCGATGACGACCCTGCTCATCGTGCGTATCGTTCAGGCGCGACTCGACACAGGCTTTTGGGCACTCCTGTGGGGAACGATCGCAGTCGGCATGCTCGTCTTCATCAGGCAAGGTGTCGCCATTCGCGAGAACAGAAAGCTCGTCGAGCGCCAGCGTGCAGCGCTCGTCTCGTCGATCTCCCATGAGCTGCGCACTCCGTTGACCGCCGTCGTCGGGTTCCTGGATCTCGTGATCGACAAGGAGAACCCGCTCAGTGCAGGAGAACGGGATGAGCTCCTGCAGGTCGTCCACCAGCAGGCGCGCTACATGGCCCGGATCGTGTCCGACCTCATCTTGCTGGCCAGAGGCAGTCTCGACAGTATCGACATCACTCCTGCGAAGGTGCCACTCGAAGACCTCCTGAGCTCCGCGTTTGCGACCGTCGACTCCGGCAGGGCCTCCGTAAAAGTCGAATCGGACGCGGACCTCGAAGTCTTCGTAGACTCCGAGCGGCTGCAGCAACTCATCGTCAATCTCGTGTCGAATGCAATCCGCTATGGAAGAGGTCGCGTCGACGTCGTGGCAAAGAGGGTGGGCTCGGCGCTCGTGATGGAGGTTCACGACGATGGGCTGGGTGTCCCGAAGAGGCATGAGTTGACCATCTGGGAACGCTTCGAGAGAGGCGCCCATCGTCTCGACGGAAGGCGACCTGGATCGGGAATCGGGCTGGCGATCGTGCGCGTCGTCGCCGAGGCGCACGGGGGAAGGGCCGACTATCGACGCTCGGAACGTCTCGGGGGCTCGTGTTTCTCCGTGACCTTGCCACAGAGCATCGTCGAAACCCACCGGGAGAAACTCGACCGTCCGGTTCAGGTCGCCGGCTGAGCCCGCCCCACAGCGGGCATACGCTCCCTTCCGCGCAGAGCGTCAGGGGAGCCGATCCGGATGCAGTGATCGTGTGGATCCCGTGGATGCCGGCAACACACCAGTCGTGCCCCGGCATCTCTACCACGCGTTACCGGGTCCGCAGATCGAGGGTGGCGACGTTCGTGACATCTGCGTGATGCGTGCCGAGGCAATTGGCATCCGTGATGGTCGGGATACCTCGACTCGTCGGTTCGAGCTTGTTGATCGGTACGACCCCGAGGTGGGCTTCGCGGTGATGGAGCGGCTCGCCGGCCGGCACGCGATAATCATGAACTCGCCGCCAGAGGCGATGTCCCCCTCGGCGTGCATCCCGTGGAGCGTGCGGTCTCGCCGCTGCGTTTCCTCCAAGAGGTGCGTGTGCGGGGATTCGATCTCCGTGAGAACACTCGTCGATAGGTAGGGACTTTCGGCCCTTTTGTTCGGGACCTTTGCCGGTCCTGCCTGCTCGTGCAGCAAGATTACGATGCAGAGTATGCAGAGTAATGCACGGAAGGCAGGTCTCGATTGGCCGGCATGCTGACGTCCAAGGAGCTACAGGAGTTGCTCCAGGTGGATCGGTCGACGATCTACCGCATGGCCGAAGCCGGGTCGCTCCCTGCGGTCAAGGTGGGACGTCAGTGGCGGTTTCCCGAGGCGGCCATCGAACGCTGGCTCATATCTGGACACCAAGGTACGGGCAGACCGCGTGCCGTCGAGCCGGATGACGGAGCCGCCTTGGCACCGAGCTCGTGTATCCAGCCGATCATCGACCTGCTTGCCGACATTCTGGGCGTCATGCTCGTTGTCACCGACATGCACGGCGTCCCCATCACCGACGTGTCCAATCCCTGCGGGTTGTTCGACGCTGTCGCGCAGATTCCCGGCGGAACCGCCGAATGCATCGCGGGATGGCAGGATCTCGCCGGATCCGCCGACCTCGAACCTCGCTTCACCGGAAGTCATCTCGGCCTCATGTGCGCACGCTCGTTCATTCGGGTGGGCGCCGAGTTGAAGGCGATGGTGATCGCCGGAGGCATTGCTCCAGGCGTATGGCCGCCAAGTGATGCAGAGCTGGACTCGATGGCGCAGGGTTTTGGCGCCGATTCGGCGGATCTCGCCGCTCACGTCGGCGAGGTGTACGACCTCGACGCGAATGCCCGGCAGAGAGTGCTGGAGGCACTGCCGCGTGTCGCAGCAATGATTTCCGAGATCTCGGCGGAGTTCCGGTCGTTGCGAGGCAAGCTCGAAGCGATCGCAGTCCTCACCGAGCGATCAACAAGGAGTTGAAGGAATGAGGAAGCTACTGGTCTTGGGCGCCGGCACTGCCGGCACCATGGTGGTGAACAAGATGAGCCACCATCTCGATCCCGACGAATGGCAGATCACGATCGTGGATCAAGAGGAGACGCACTACTACCAGCCGGGGTTCCTGTTCATTCCGTTCGGGATGTACGGGCGTAATGACGTCATCAAGGCCAAGCGGGACTACATCCCGATTGGTATCGAGATGATCGTCTCCGAGATCGATCTGATCGAAGCGGACAAGAACCGGGTGAAGCTCGTCAAGGGAGACCGCCGGCTGGACTACGACTATCTGGTCATCGCCACCGGCACGCATCCGAGGCTGGACCAGACGCCGGGGCTCCTCGACGAAGAGAAACTTCCGGAGAACGTGCACACGTTCTACACACTCGAAGGAGCCGTGAACCTCGCCAAGTACCTACGATCCTGGGAAGGCGGGCGGTTGGTGCTCAACATCATGGAATACCCGTTCAAGTGCCCGGTTGCCCCGCTGGAGTTCATCTTTCTCGCCGACTGGTGGTTCACCGAGCAGGGCCTTCGCGACAAGGTGGACTTGACGTTCGTAACCCCGCTCCCGGGGGCGTTCACGAAGCCGATCGCCTCTCGGGCGCTCGGTGGGATGCTGGAGGAGAAGAAGATCACGCTGGTCCCAGACTTCATGCCCGAGCGGGTCGATCCGGACCGCAACACCCTCGTCGCCTTCGACGAGGAGGAAGTCGAGTATGACCTGCTCGTCACCGTGCCGGTCAGCATGGGTGCGGATGTGATCGGGCGGTCGGGACTGGGAGACGAACTGAACCACGTTCCGGTGGACAAGGAAACGTTCGTTTCCAAGAAGCACGACAACATTTTCGCTCTGGGCGACGCCGCGGCGCTGCCGACGTCCAAGGCGGGATCGGTTGCGCATTTCGCCGTCGATGTCTGGACCGAGAACTTCCTTCGGTACATCGACGGCCTGCCCATGCTGGAGAAGTTCGACGGTCACGCGAACTGCTTCATCGAGTCGGGCTTCGGCAAGGGACTCCTGATCGACTTCAACTACGACACGGAGCCGCTTCCGGGCAAGTACCCCCTTCCCGGCGTAGGCCCGTTCTCGTTGCTCCAGGAATCCGAGATGAACCATTGGGGCAAGATGATGTTCCGGTGGATGTACTGGAACGTGCTGCTCAAGGGCAAGGAGATGCCGGTTACGTCCTACATGACGATGGCGGGGAAGTGGAGCTGAGATGAGCACGACGACCACCACCGACGTCGCCGAGCTGAGCCGCAAGATCGACCAACTCGCCGCTCAGGTGCAGTTCCTCACCGAGGAGGCACTCATCGCGAGGGAGCGTCGCCAGGAGCGAGATGAGCTCATGGCCGACATCACGCCGCTTGCCGGTGAGGCGTACCAGTACGCGGTGCGTCAGCTCGAGCAGGTAGATCGGTACGTCACACTCGACGACATGACGCACATGGTCAAGAAACTGTTGCGAAACGTCAAGAATCTCGAAGAGCTCCTCGACAGGATGGAGAGCATCAAGGAGTTCATCGAGGACGCGACTCCGTTGACGCAGAGTGGAGTCATCAGCCTGATGGACGCGTTGCAGGATCTCGAGCACCGCGGTTACTTCGCGTTCATCCGAAGCGGTGGACGGGTGTTGGACAACATCGTCACCAGTTTCACGGAGGAAGACGTGCGCGCATTGGGCGACAACATCGTGCTGATCCTTCAGACGGTGCGTGAGATGACTCAGCCCGAAGTGATGACGATGCTGCAGGACACGGCGAGGACCGTCCGTGAAGAGGAAGTTCCGGAAGACATCACGTGGCGGGCGTTGGCTCGGCAGATGCGTGATCCGGCGACAAAGAAGGGTCTGGCGAAGTTGATGCTGACCCTTCGAACGATTTCCGGCGAACAGCCGGGTGAGCACTGACAAAGGAGAAGCCATGGCAACAGAAGTGATTGCCGGTCATGAGATCAGCGTCGACGACGAAGGCTTCATGACCGACCCGAGCGAGTGGAGCGAAGAGCTCGCCGAAGCACTCGCCAAGGAGATCCACATCGACGAGCTGACCGAAGTTCACTGGAAGGTGATCCGGTTCCTGCGAGCGGACCATGCAGAGGCAGGGGAGACGGCGACGATCCGGCGAGTTTCGATGCAGACCGGTTTGACGACGAAGCAGCTGTATCAGCTCTTCCCGAAAAAGCCTGCCAAGAAGATGGCGTACATTTCCGGTCTTCCAAAGCCGACCGGTTGCGTGTGAAGGGAGAGCGCCGATGCCGAAGTTTGATGATGAGGCGGATCGAAAGATCAGCATCATCCTGAGTAAGGGGAGCCTGGACTGGGCGACCGCAGCAATGGTGATCGCCAACGCGGCGGTCTCCGAAGGAACCGAGCTGCACATCTTCTTCACCTTTTACGGCATGGATGCCGTGCTGAAGAAGAAGATGGATCGTCTCAAGGTCACACCCCTCGCGAATCCATCGATGGGAATGCCGAATGCCGTTGCCGCCCTGCCGGGAGTAACGGCGATGGCGACGGCGATGATGAAGAAGATGATGAAGAAGCAGAACGTTCCGGAGCATCGCGACTTCATTCAGATGATCGCCGATGCGGGCGGCCACCTGCACGTGTGCCGGATGACGTTCGACATGTTCGGATTCAAGGAGGAGGACCTCTACGAAGAGGTGGAAGACGTGCTCAATGCAACCGATTTTCTCGAGCTTGCAGACGGCGGCCAGATCATCTTCATCTGATACCCGAGCAGTTGTGTGGAGGGGCCTCAGGTGAGGCCCCTCCTTCGCGCGCCGGCCCCCTCCCCCCGGTTCTTGCGTGAGCTGGTTGCCCATGCCACGGGCGGCCTCGCGCAAGAAGGGTTGGAGGCGCCTTCGCTGTGCGGGTCTTGCGATCGATACCGGCCCGACAACTCGACTCGAACGAAACAGACGGGTCGATCCGTGTCGACCAGACGTCCCTGCCTCGGCATCGACACCTCGAACGTCACCGGCCACGGCGCTAGGAGCGGGGGCCGTCCTCGTGTTCGGTGGGTGGGACCAGGATCACCGGAACATGGGTCTGTTCCATGACCTCGGCGGAGACGGAGCGCCACGCCCCGTCGCTGAACAACCTGCGGGTTACTCCGAGGAGGACGAGGTCGGCACCGATACTGTCTGCCGTACGGCAGATCACTTTGGCGGGATCCGATCCCTCCAGGAAGAGCTTTTCCGGGACCATGCTTCTCGCGATCAGTGCAGCCACGACGGGGGCGGCGAGTCGCTCGCCACGCTCCTCCACATAGCGGGCGGTTCGTGCCTGTTCACTCTCGGCGCCGTGCGGAAACTCGGTGAGCGGATGCCATAGCTCGAGCTCCAGGGTGTCCAGGAACTCCTGGGGAGCAGGGACGACGGTGAGTACGGAGACGTGCCCCGCTGTGCCCGCGAGACGCAGAGTCAGGTCCGCGACGGGACCCGGAGGAAGGACACCCGTGGTGGCTATCAACACGTGCACACCTCTAGCGTAAACGAGTTTTCGATCGAAGATTCTGCTGGAAGTCCGCTGGGCGATACATGGCATGTATCTGAACGGCCGAGCATCGCCGATCGCAGCATTCTCCGACTCCTCGAGTTGATGGCAACGGCCGTCACGCTCGCCCCGCGGTCTCGCAGCGATCTCGGGCTGCGATAGGAGATGCAAGGCACAACGCACCGGTCCCGGCATCCTTCGACTCGTAGGCGCTCCTGTTGGGTACAGTGCGCGCATGTCCAAACTGAGCCCCGAACTGATCAACCAGGTGACGTGGATGATTCCCAACGCGCTGGTCCTCATCGGAGCACGCTCCGGCGACGAGTGGAATGCCATGACGGCTTCGTGGATTACTCAGGTGTCCATGGAGCCGGTCTCGATCGCCGTATCCATCGACAAGAAGGCACTGACACACCGACTCGTCGGTGAAAGCGGGGCCTTCTCGGTGAATCTGTGGTCGCCGGACGACACTCGCGTTTTCGTGAAATTCTCGAAGCCGGCCACGAAGGATGGTATGCGACTCAACGACCGGCCCTTCCGAGAAGGTGCGACCGGTGTGCCCGTCTTCGAAGCGTCTGTCGCGTGGATCGAGGCGGCTGTGGTCGACTCCGTCGATGTTGGCACCCACACGCTGTTCATCGGCGAAGTCGTCGCTGCCGGCAGAGACGCGAGACACCAGGGGCGAGCAGCATCCATGTCCGACACACGCATGAAGTATGGAGGCGTGCGGCGGGGAGGGCATTGAGTTTCCGGATCACGGTTGGCGGTTGACCGTGTCACAGAGAGTCCGTGGCGGGGTCCGGTACCATACGGAACCGGAGGTGAGGGCATGGACATACGCGTCGACGGCAAGGTCGCGCTGATCACCGGCGGCAGCAGGGGGATCGGAGAGGCTGTCGCCAGGGAGTTTCTCGCCAGTGGCGCCACAGGGGTCGTGATCACAGGCAGGAGGCAGGCAGGGCTCGACCAGGCTCTGAAAGAGATCGACGGGGGCGATCGCGTTATCGCCGTGGCGGGAGGCGCCGACGATGCAGACCATGTCACGCGTGCCGTGCAGCAGACGATCCGCGAGTTCGGCTCCTGTGATGTTCTCGTGAACAACGCGGCGACCAACCCGGTCGCAGGGAACATCACCGATGTCGACCTCGGAGCGCTCGACAAGACATGGTCGGTGAATCAGCGGGGTCCTCTCATGTTCGCGCGAGAGACCTGGCGGCAGTGGATGCGCGAACACGGTGGCTCGATCGTCAACGTCGCATCGGTCGGGGGGCTGATGCCCGGGCCGTTGCTCGGCGCGTACAACGTGTCCAAGGCAGCGCTCATCTTCATGACACGGCAACTCGCCTTTGAGATGGCCCCGGGCGTGCGGGTGAACGCCGTTGCGCCGGGCATCGTGAAGACCAGATTCTCGCGACTTCTCTGGGAGATGAACGAGGAAGCAGCCGGTGGCCTCCATCCACTGAAACGTCTCGGGGAGGTGGAAGACGTGGCGACGGCGGTCCTGTTCCTCGCCTCGGACGCTGCTTCGTGGATCACCGCGGTGACCGTCCCGATCGACGGTGGGATGACGGGAGCGAGACCCGGCATCGGGTAGTTCCGATACCAGGCGTCACGCCGGCGTGTAGCCGGGCCGTCCGGCTTCGATCCAGTCGTCGAAAGCAGCATCTGTCCCAACATCACACCCGGCGTCGACGGACATCAGGTAGCGATGGTGGAGCAGATCGCAGTAGGCCTGGATGGCATCGTGGACTTCCGGGATGTCTCGGAGGCGCCGTAGCGTGGGTTCGAACGCATCGACTCGCCACTGGACGGCTGCGACGGGAGGGGAGAGTTCGAACTTCACCGCGTGATAGTAGAGGTCGTCCAGGATCTGGCGTGCCTGGCGTTCACCCGCTTCGACTCCGGTCAACTCTTTCAGCTTGTTGGCATGGAACGTGCGTCCTCCGGCTCGGGTCCGCACCTCCAGTCGGTCACCTGTGGCGGCGACAGAGACTTCTTCCACGTTGAAGCCGAGATCGTTGATCCGGTTGATTCGCTCTGCGATCTTGTACCGCTCGTCCGGCCCAACGACCCACACTGCCGAGAGCTCGTCCCAGAGGGCGGCGTATCGTTCTGCGACATCCTCTCCGAGGGAGAGGTCGGCGTCGTCGAGCGGTATCCCTCGTTCGGCAGCGATGTCGGCCATCCCGCCGGCAACGTTCTCGATCATGATCGCCAGATCCTCTCCACGGCGGCCGTCGGTCAAGGTGGGCTGAATGGCTGCGGTTTCGGCATCCACCATGCGGGTTTCAAGGCCGTCTGCATCCCAGCGATACAGGGTGTTCGACAGGGAGCAATCACCCCAGAAGCATCCCGCAAGGTGTAGTTGCACGAGGAGTGAGGCGAACGCATCGAGCATCTGATTGCGACGGGCGCCGAATCCTGGTCCTTGCAGGAGCTCGCGATACGAGAAGGAGTAGTCGAGATAACGCGTGATGAGTGCTGCCGAGGCCTCTGCTGCGGCATCATCTGCCCTCCCGGTCACCAGCCCGATCGCGGTGACGGCCGGAGCATTGAGATCTTCCAGGGCACGCAGTACCTCGTAGTCACGACGGGCTGCCTCGGTCGGGAGCTCCTTGATCGCATAGATGCCATGGCGATAGGAAACGAACCGGACTTCGTGTCTGGAGATTCCACGGGGGAGGTCGACGAGCCTCGTCGAGGTCCACGTGCTCAAGGGTCGATCCCAGGACAAGTCCAGGAAGTCCGGATGACCAGGACGAATTGTGAGGTCGGGCATGGGCGAACGTTAGTGCTTCGACAGACGACCTCTGCGGCGTTCTGCCGGTCAGGAACGCCTCGTCGACACAGATCCACCCGATGGTGTCGGCTGGATCCGAAGGGACCGGGTGAATGTGCGTCGATCGTTGCGTTCTCCGCCGCGACGCACCGAAGCGGGGGGCGCCTTCGTTGTGCGGCCTTGCGAGCGATGAGACTCGGCATCGACCGCACGAACGCCTCCTGCCAAGGCACCATCCGATCTTTGGGAGTGCTGCTCGTCGGGCCTCCTATTCTTGGTTGCATGGAGCTGCCCATCACGATCGAACTGGAACGGGGTGAGCGGTTGACGCTCATCTGGGAAGACGGGGAACGCACCGAGCTGACCGCCGCGCCGTTGCGTAGAGCGTGTCCGTGCGCCGTGTGCGAGGGCACCGCAGCTGGTTGGCCGATTCGTTCGGTCACGATCGCGAACATCGAGGAATCCGGGGCATACGGACTGCGTCTGGTTTTCGCACCGGACGGTCATCAGGCGGGCATCTACGACTACGACTACCTGCGGGCGCTGGGGAGACGGGACGAGGACGCCCTCTGAGGCTTGGTCAGGCGGCGAAGACGAGTTGGTGTTCCAGCATTGTTGCGACGACGGTCGGGTCGAATTGGGCGCCTGCGTGAAGTTGGAGTTCGGCGAGCGCGATCTCTGTGGGGAGGGCCGGCTGGTAGGGACGATCACTGGTGATGGCGTCGAAGGCGTCGGCGACGAAGAGGATGCGGGAGAGGTGGGGGATGGAGGTTCCCGAGAGGCCGTACGGGTAGCCGTCTCCGTCGAAGCGTTCGTGGTGGAAGAGGACCGCCTTGGCGATGTCGGGGTGGACGAGTCCGTCGAGGAGGAAGAACCCTTCTGCGGGGTGGCGGCGCATCTCGTCCCATTCTTGGTCTAGGAGCGGGCCGGGTTTGTTCACGAGTTCGTTATCGATGTGGATCTTGCCGACGTCGTGTAGATGGGCCGCCACGTGGAGTCGTCGCAGTTGTTCGGTGTCGAGGGCGAGCCGGGTTCCGAGGGCCGTCGCGATACGGGCGACACGCGATCCGTGATCCACCAGCCACGCTTCCTGTTCCCAGATGAGGTCTGTGAACGTCTCGACGGTGTTCATACTGCCTTCCAAATCCCGCCACGATGCGTAGTGTTACACGCGCGGAGGGTGGTGTCACGCGAAATGGGCCTTTCGACCTACATCGCAACTTCTGCTCTCTCGAGGGCACAGAGCCCGGAGTGAGCAAGAATGCGGGCATGGATATCGCTGTGAATCTCGTGCAGGCATACCTTCGCGTCAACGGCTATCTGACGATCACCGAGTTCGAGGTGCAGCGCAGGCGCAGCGATGGCACCTACGAGACCGCAACGGACGTCGATATCATCGCGCTTCGTCTTCCGGGGCAGGTGTATCAGGGCGATCCTCACGAAGACCCCGATTGCCAGATGCTGCTGATTCGTGATGAGGAGCTGCGCTTGGGACCGGACGTCATCGATGTGATCCTCGGCGAGGTGAAGGAGGGGCAGGCCGAGTTCAACCCCGGACTGAAGCGACACGAGGTGTTGCACTCTGTGCTGCGGCGCCTCGATTGGCTCTACGCCTCGCCACTCGACGAGGTCGTTGATGCCGTGCACCGCCATGGCCTGTCGGAGAATCCCGCCAGGGGCAGCGGTATCGTCCGGACACGACTGGTCGCATTCGGCCGCAGTCCGAAGACGGACCTGCACACCATCTCATTGACTCATGTGGTCGAGACCATGCTCGACTACCTCTATCAGTTCGAAGACATTCTACGGCCGGCGACCTACAAGAATCCAGCGCCGGCGCTCCTCAACCTGCTCGTAAAGACGGGCTTTGTGATCCGCAAGAGGGACTGACGGGCTCAGGACCCTCGACGATCTTCCATGATCGCCTCGACGGCTTCGCGATGCTCTTGCGTATGGTGGGCGATCGCCTGGAAGGCGGCCGTCATGTCGAGAAAAGCATCGAGGTCGGTGCTCCTGGCGTGTCGCAGGAGACGTTTGGTGAGCCGAATGGCGTGGGGAGGCTTCGTTGCGATGGTGTGTGCAAGATCATCGACCCGTTCCATGAGGAGATCCGCGTCCGTCAGTTCGAGCACGAGACCGAGCGCGAGCGCCTCATCGGCTTCGACGAGTCTGCCGGTGAAGATGAGTTCGGCGGCACGTTGCCATCCGACGATCCGTGGGAGGATCCAGGCGCCGCCGTCACCCGGCACGAGGCCGAGGTTGACGGCAGGCTGTCCCAGGCGTGCGGCATGGGAGGCGAGTCGCAGGTCGCAGATGAGGGCAAGATCACAGCCTCCTCCGACGGCAGGGCCGTTGACGGCGGCGATCGTCACCAGGTCGAGAGAGGCGACGGTGCGCATGAGCCGAAGCACGCTCGTCCTGTAGGACTCTGCGATGCGTCGTGCGGAGCCTTCGAAGATCCCTTCACCGGCCTGCATGTCTTTCAGATTGCCGCCGGCGCTGAAGGCGCTGCCCGCACCGGTGAGGATGAGCACCGACAGGGCCGGATCGTCCTTGATCGTGTCGAGCGACGCGAGGAGACCTTCCAGGACACCCGTTCCGGTCAGGGCGTTGCGGACGGCAGGACGGTTCATCGTGACCGTGGCGATGCGGCCCTCGACGGAGAGGAGCACTGCGCCGCTCATCCGGAGGCCTCTCTGGCCGCGGCAACGAATGCGACTGCACGCTCTGGATCGACAGGATTCGTCGTGTGTCCGTCTGCCTCGATTGCCGTCCCGACGATCACTCCATCCGCGTGCTGGAGGATCTTCGCGATCGTATCGATACGCGCCCCCGACCCGACCAAGATGGGAAGTCGGCCACAAGCCGCTCTCACCTCGTCGACGGCGGCGATCTCTGCCGGCCTACCAGTTCCGGTGCCGGAGACGACGATCGCGTCGGCGCCACCGCGCTCGCAGAGGTCCTCGGCCGCCTGCGTGAGTGTGAGACCCGGGGGTGGAACGGCATGCTTGACGAACACGTCGGCGAGGATCTCGATATCCGGGCCAAGCGACGATCGCAGGCGCGATAGCTCTGCCGGCCGGCCCTCGAGCACGCCCTGATCGGTGAACATGGTGCCGCTCAGGACGTTGACGCGGATGAAGGATGCGTCGCATGCCGCGGCAATGGAGAGTGCGCTCATCGCGTCGTTACGGAGCACGTTGACGCCGACCGGGATGGACGTCGCGGCGATGACGGCACTCAGCGTGCGGGCCATGGCGGCGACGGTCACCGGGGGGACGGCGTCGGCAAAGAAGGGAGCATCACCGAAGTTCTCGACGAGGACGGCGTCGAATCCGGCTCGTTCGAGTGTGACGGCATCGTCGACGGCGCGCTGGACGACCGAGCGCATGCTGTTGCCGAAACGGGGGGATCCGACCAGGGCACCGAGATGCACCATGCCGATGAGCGGGCCCGGCATCAAACGGCGGTACTGGCAATCAGAAGGGCAAGCTCGGCTGCTTCGCCCTCCGCGGAGAGCGACGTCTCTGAGGCCGAGAGGCGCCGCACCGCGACGCGGCACCATTCGCCGGCGGAGCCCTTGATGCGCTGGCCGGAGTCCTCGGGGCCGTAGACCCACTTCGCGTATCCGGGGCCGATCACTTCCACGCGAACCGGTACATAGGCATGGCCGGCTCTCTTGAATGCATACGGAAGGGTCCGCCAGGCGAGCCATGCGATGTGGCGGAGCCTCGGTGTGTCCTCCAGCTGGGTTTCGGCGACGGATTGGACATCGAGCCCGTATGCCCATGCCTCGGCGAGACGCGCAGTGGCGAACGTCTGCGCGGAGATGTCGTCGACGAACCAGGGGATTCGTTGGGATCGGGTCATTCGCGAGAGAGCATCGACGACGCCTGCGCGCGCCCCTCGCCACCATTCGATGACGTCCTGAGGTCGCATCGACCGCCCGCGATCGATCCCGGAAGTGGCGAAATCCTCGAGTGAAGCGTAGGTCTCGGTCTCGACCAAGGGCGCACGACCCTCTTGAAGTACTCGGAGTGCGAACTCTTCCGAGGATGCGAGAAACGCGACGATGTCCTGGATGGACCAGTTGTTTGTCGGAGTCCTGCGTTTCCAGTCGCGAATCGCGATCTTCTGCAGCAACTGGTCGAGTGCCTGCTCTTCGGCCACCAAGTCTGAAAGAATCTCACGCACAATCTCATAGGATAGTGCAATGAATAGGTGCCAAGAAGCCGTCGGCTCACATCGTTTCTTCGTTCTCCCGCTCCGGAATCCGGCGGAGAGGTACGGGAACGCCACCGGCCGAGGGGTGGTGGGTCCGGCGATCAGATGTTGAAGGTCGGCGGCGGGTGCACGAGCGGTCGCGGTTCGACGAGTTCGTTCAATGCGTCGACAAACTGGCGGAGGCGCCCGTAGGAGCGCCGGTTGAAATGCAGGGCCACCCGGCTCGCATCGATGGAATCGCCGTCCCTGACTTCCGCCGGTGTGGCTTCGATGACCTCGATGGCGCTTTTGGCGACGATGTCGGAGAATTCGTCGTTGAGCTGCTCGAGATGATCGGCACTCGGCGCCTGGTGGAGGCGGATGATGAGCCGACCGTCGACATAGCGTTGCGACTGGTAGTTGGCATAGAAATGACAAATCTCGTCTACGGCGTCTTCGACACTGCTCATCGTCTTGTAGATGCTGAGGTCGTCGGGCGAGATCAGGCCCTTGCCCAGGAGATCCTCCCGAACGAACTGGTTGAACGTCTCCCAGTAGCCCGTTCCCTCGGCTTCGAGAAGGACGATCGGGTGCAGGTCGCTCTTGCCGGTCTGGACCAGCGTCAGCAGTTCGAACGTCTCGTCCATGGTCCCGAATCCTCCTGGGAACAGGGCGAAGGCGTGTGATTCCTTGATGAATCCGACCTTGCGGGTGAAGAAGTACTTGAAATTGATGATGCGTTCCGTGTCCAGATATGGATTCGCGGAATCTTCGAACGGGAGCCGGATGTTCACACCGAACGAGTGGTCTGCCCCTGCACCCTCGTTGCCGGCCTGCATGATCCCCGGTCCGGCGCCGGTCACCACCATCCAGCCGCGTTCATGCACCATCGTGCGGGCGAAGTCGTAGGCGAGTTGGTAATTCGGTTCGCCCTTGCCGGTTCTCGCCGATCCGAAGACGGTCACCTTCGGGATGTCACGATATCGGGAGAACACGAGCGTGGAGTACCGCATCTCCTTGACTGCTGCGTTGATGAGCTTGACGTCACCCCGGTCGGCGCGATCGTGATACAGCTTGATCGCCGAGACGATCAGTTCCCTCACCAGATCCTCGTGGGCACCGTCGCCGGCAGCTTCGAGAAGCTCGTCGATCATCCTGGCAAGTTTGTCCTGTCCGGTGGAGTAAGGGCGCATCGGCAGAGGGTACCGCAGGAAGCCGGCTTCGTCCGATCAGTCGTCCTCAAAGGGTGGTTCGGGCGGACCTTTGCGCACGACGGCACTCCAGACGGTCTCATAGTGATCCCGGTCGTACGGATCGACGTGGGGAAGCACGAAGTCCTGCCACGCCCGGCGCAGAGGATCATCGGCCTTCGCGAAGACGGCCAGTCCGGTCGGCACCCGGTCGAGGACGGTCCGCAGACTCATCGGTGTCTCGACCCTCGTGCCGGCGTCCCTTGCCTGGAAGGACTCGTTGACCTCGACCGCGAGTCGGGCGATCGCGTCGACGAACACGGCTTTCATGGTCGGATACCGTCGCCGGAGCATCTCTTCGAGCTGTTCCCTGCTCGGGAAGTCCTTCTCCCAGATGAGCCATCGATCTGCAAAGGCCTTGTTGAGGGTCTGGGTTCCCGCATAGTCCCTCAGATCGGTGGGGTTCATCGTCCCGAACAGGCGGACGTCGTCGCGAAGACGGACCGTGTCTCCGTTCGGCAGGTCGAGACTCTGGTAGCGGTCCAGCAGTCCGTGCAGAGCGAAGAGCGTCTCCGCACCGGCCGCGTTGAGTTCCGACAGGTTCACGAGTGCGGGTCCCCGCAGTGCTCGGGTGATGTCCCCATCCTCCCAGCGACTTTCCGTGCCACCCTTGCCGTCGCCGTGCAACTGTGTCGACCCGATCAGTGTCACGTCCCTCACTTCGCCGGTGAGTGGAATCCGGTAGTAGGGGAGCCGGAGCAGTGCTGCGAACTGCTCGATGTCGTGATCCTTGCCGGTGCCCATGTGGCCGCGGACGGCGACGTGAAGGGGGACGAATGCGGGTCCCGTGCAGCGGCGCACCCGTTCGATCGCCGCAAAACGGTACAACATGCCGAGATCCACGTAGTAAGGGTCGGGGTCCGGGATCTTTCTGACGCGCTGGCCATGGTCGGAGACTGCTTCTGCAACTTCGAAGACCTCGAGGCGAATCGGTTCGCCCTCTCCTGTCGGGTCGGTGAAGGTAACGGTGTCAACCACGAGTCGGCTCCTTGGGTTCGGTTCTTGCTGCTCGACCCCACCACGTGTCGACACCCCAGAGAGCGAGGCTCCGGCGTAGCGCGCCGCGTACTCCGTCGACCATGGCGCGGGTCAGTTCTTCAGGTTGCCTCGCTATCTCGAAACGACCGTAGGTGTCTTGCACCGTAGCGTCGCCGATTCCGATGCCGAGAACGGTCGTGCCGGTCCGTTCGATATCCCGAGCAGTGGCGGCGAGAGCGGAGGCGGACCCCCGTGTCATCCCGTCGGAGAGCACGACGAGCACACGGACATTGCTGCGCCGGCGAGCCATCCGATCTGCGGCGTGTACGAGGTTGAACTCGTCGACGTTCGCCGCCTTGTCGAATAGGGAAACAGGTGGAGCTCCAGCCTCGTCGCGGCGGGCCGACGCCGCCGCCTTCGCCGGTTCCATGGCCGTCCAGAACAATCCTGCCAGGAGGTCCTCGGCACGGCGCCATGGGTCGTCGAAGGTCTTGATCAGATAGTGGTTGATCGTGTTCGTGAGGCGCTGCGCGTCGGTGCCCCTGGACTGTCGCAACCCCCCCATCGTGCGACGGCGGCGCCGTATGAATGATCTTTCGGTGTCGTCCACCCTGGCCGCAAACGAACGGTTGAAGAGCGCGATCTCGAATTCGACCTGCAACTCGTCGGCAAGGTGCGCGAGGGTCCAGGCGCCGAGGGTGGCTGCGGCCATCGGCCAGTGTCCGGACCGCCGCAGCATCGATGCCGATCCGTCGATGAGCAGACTCACCGAATACGCCCTGCGGGTCGGCAGATCGCGTCGCTCGTACATGCGCCGATACAAGCCCGCGCCGAGGAACAGGGCGGCGTGTGGCGAAAGGTCGCCGGCGTCGTAGCCGGCTCTGAGCCCACGCCGCTGATTGGCGACGAAAAGAGGATGCAACTCTCCGGAGACGTGATGCTGGGCCACCGACCAGAGGCGAGCGGCATGAGCCATCGCGTCACGTCCTTGTGCTGCGAACGAGCGGAAGCGAGTGGGAAATGGGGACACGACGAGCTTGCCCTTCTGCCCGGTGGGCAGGTAGATCGTCGGGGCCTGGCCGACTCGCAGCAGCTGATCGGTCGAGGCCTCGCCGGCCAGCTGGGACGGAGCCTTCCGGCCCGAGGCTCCCGACCGGGCCTCGGCAGCGTCCCTCGTGCTTTCGTAGCCTTCTGCATCCTGGACGACGGGGGAGTGGAGTCGAACTTCGTCGACCCCCTCGAGGATGGCATCCGCGTCCGACTTGGCATGGTTTGCACCGGTCGGTGAGAGCAGCCGGTGTCGGCGGGCGATCTGCGCGAGCTTGGCAGCGAGATCGGCGACTTCCCACGCGTCTCGAGCACGGCCAACCTCGTCGAGGAGCCGGTCCGCCTCGGTGAGGGCGGCCGCTGTCTTCGCGTGAAGACCCTGTAGGTTCACCACGTATCCGCCGGCCTTGAGGAAACACAAGAGGGCGAACTGCGCGAGCGGCCCGGATGTTTCGAGTGCCGGCCGATATGCGGCGTCATACAGGTCCGCCAGGACCGAAAGAGCCCCCGGATACCGGCCGAGGTTGGTCTTCTCTTGTCGAGCATCCTCGAGAGCGAAGAACAGTGCCTCGGTCTCGGGGTGCCCGGCGAGCGCGGTGAGGAGGCCGATCGGTTCGTCTCCGCAGTCGAAACCCCATGATGCGGGGACCCGTCGTTGTTCGGTCAGGTCCGTTGCGATGAGGTGTACGACCTCATGGAGCGCCGAGGCGAGCGCCACCTCCCGGGCGGTCACCGGGGCGTTGCGCGCGTACGCAGCCTGGAACGTGGCCGGGTTGAGCACGATCTCGTCGGCGCTCGCGGATGGATTGGGGCCGAGCAGCACTTTCAACTCGTCGTTTCCCGTCAGCGACCGGGCGAGTCGGGTGACGGCAGGCGCGACCGACTGATAGCGAGCCACGACAGACTCGATGGCGTGCTCGTCGGCCGGGAGAATGGTGCTGAGAGTGGTTCGGCGGTGTGTCACAACCGATCATTGTCTCATCAGCCGAGCAGAAGCGCCACTACGGAGAGCAGGATGGCGACCGCTGCAGCCACAACCGCCACCGCAGACCTGGCACCGGCCGCTTGGCGCCGCATTCCTACCTTCTGCCAGACCCACACGATCCCCAGACCGGCGATGAGTCCCCCCACGTGCGCCTGCCACGCGACGCCGGGGATGATGAAAGGGAGGAACATGTTGATGCCGAGCAGCACGATGAGCTGCCGGAAGAGGCGCCTGCCCGCGGGCGTGTGTCGCACGCGGTATGAAGCGGCGATCCATCCACCGAACAGTCCAAAGATTGCGCCGGATGCACCGATCGCGACCCCTGTGGGGACCATGATCAGAAAGAGTGCCGATCCCCAGAGCAGTGAGGCGCCGTAGAGGGCGGCGAACGAAACCGAACCGACCTGTCGCTCGATCTGCGGACCGAAGAGCCAGAGCGCGTACATGTTGAAGAAGATGTGCATGATTCCACCGTGCAGGAACGCGCCGGTGACGAGTCGCCACCATTCGCCGGCATGGATCAGCCGGTTGCTCTGTTCGAACAGGACGAACAGAGAGGGTATGAGGTAGTAGCTCAGGACGAACATGCCGATGTTGATGGCGAGGAGCGCTGCGGTGACCGGCGGCAGCTTCGTCACCGCGGCGCGACCGTGAATCACCTTCGTTGTGGACCGTGCGCATTCGGGGCACTTTTGTCCCCCCGGCGTGTCCACGGAGCACTCGGGACAGATCGGTTTGCCGCAGGACGCACATCGAAGGCGCGTGCGCCGGTGCGGATGGCGGTAGCAGACGGGGACCGTGGTTTCTTCTGTCACAAGGGGCCACTGTAGAGACTTGCAGTGTTTTCTTCGACGGTGGTCCCGGCGATCGCGGAGTCCCCTATCATCGCGCCATGTCCTTCGATCGTACGGTGCTGCACAATGGACTGACGGTCATCACGGAGGCGATGACGGGAATTCGGTCTGTCGCAGTGGGAATCTGGGTCGATACGGGGACCAGGGACGAGCTTGCGACAGAGCGGGGAGCTTCGCATTTCCTCGAGCACCTGCTCTTCAAAGGAACCGATGAGCTCGGATCGCTGGAGATCTCCCGGCGGTTCGACGCGATCGGCGCCGAGGCGAACGCGTTCACGTCCAAGGATTCGACCTGCTTCTGGGTCCGGCTTCTCGACGAGGATCTCGCCGAGGGCCTCGGGCTCTTGGCGCAGATGCTGCAACGTCCCGCGTTCCGTCCCGGCGACGTGGATTCGGAACGGGACGTCGTGATCGAAGAGATCAACATGAACGACGACGATCCGGGAGACCTCGCTCATGAGCAGTTCTTCCGGGCCGTGTTCTCCGGGCATCCGCTCGAGCATCCTGTGTTGGGTTCAAAGGCCTCCGTCAAGGCCCTCACCCCCGAACTGCTGGAGCGATACTGGCGTCGTCGATATCGGGCGGGATCCACCGTGCTGGCGGTCGCCGGGAATCTGGATCATCGGCGCGTCGTCGATCTCGCAGGGAGGCTCTTCGGAGTGTGGGACGGCGGTTCCGTCACACACTCGCTCGAGGAGCCCCCTGCCGACCCGGGGGTTCGGGCGGTGCGGCGCGAAACCGAGCAGGTACACGTCGTACTGGGAGGTCGGGGGCTCGTCAGAGGTGACGACCGCAGGTATGCGTTCGGAGTGCTGGACTCGGTGCTGGGGGGCACGGCATCGTCACGGCTGTTCCGCACCATTCGTGAAGACCGCGGATTGGCGTACTCCGTGTACAGCTTTCGCGCGGCGTACGCAGACGCCGGTGCCTACGGCGTGTACGCGGGGACTACGGCGCGTAACGTCGGTACGGTGCTCGATCTGGCGAACCGGGAACTCGCGAACGTCGCACGCAACGGTGTCACCGATGAGGAGCTGGCGCGGGCGAAGGGTGGGATGCGCGGCTCCATGGCCCTCGCCCTCGAAGACCCGAACAGCCGCATGGTGCGTCTCGGCAAGGAGGAGATCGCCGGGATGGAGCATCTCTCGGTGGATCAGCGGATCGCCAGGTTGAACGCGGTCACGGCCGACGATGTGCACGAGGTGGCCGAAGTGGTGTTGACTGGACCGCGAACCTTGGGAGTCGTCGGACCGTTCGATACGGCAGAGGTAGAGAGGTTTCTGTGATGCTGAGGGTTGGTGTTTCTGGTGCGGCAGGTCGCATGGGCGGCGCGGTCGCCGCTGCAATCGGTGCGGATCCGGAGTTCGCCGTCGGCGGTCTGTTCGATCCGGCGGGAGGACAGGTCGGGGGGATGGCTATCTCGACGGAGCCGGACACGATCGAGGGGTGCGACGTCGTTGTCGAGTTCACGAATCCTGCCGTGGTGATGGACAACCTTGCGACCTGGCGGCGGATGGGTGTCCATGCGGTCGTCGGCACGTCCGGCTTCACCGAAGAGCGGATCGAAGCGGTGAGAACATCCTGGGGCGGCGGCCCCCCCAACTGTCTGATCGTCCCCAACTTCTCGATCGGAGCCGTGCTGATGATGCGGTTCGCGGAACTGGCGGCGCCGCACTTCGATGCAGCCGAGATCGTCGAACTGCACCATGATCGCAAGGCAGATGCACCGTCGGGGACTGCTGCTGCAACGGCGTCACGGATCGCCGAAGCGAACCCCGAACAACGACGCGCCGTAGAGTCGAGCGAACTCGTACCTGGTGCCAGGGGCGCCTCGATCGCCGGCGTTCCCGTACATGCGGTCCGACTCCCCGGGCTGCTCGCTCACCAAGAGGTGCTCTTCGGTGCCGCGGGCGAGGTGCTGCGAATCCGTCACGATACGACCGATCGGTCCTCGTTCCTGCCGGGCGTGCTGCTCGCGGTCCGTGGGATCGGTGAGCTGCCCGGCGTGACGGTCGGCCTGGACGCCCTCCTCTGAACCATTCTGAACCGTTCTCGTGACGCTCGACCGCAACTAACCGGCCGAGACATCACAAGAACGGATGAATGCGTCCTCGGCGGGTCGTTCGCCGTGCAGCGGTGTCGTCGCGATGGCGTCGACGGCGTCCATGCCCTCGGTCACCTTGCCGAAGATCGTGTAGGCGTGGGGGAGTCCTACGTCTTCGAGGCAGATGAAGAACTGCGATCCGTTCGTGTTGGGACCGGAGTTTGCCATCGCCACGGTGCTCCGCGTGTAGCTCCTCGGGTGATCGAGTTCGTCCCGGAAGCGATAGCCGGGACCTCCCCGGCCGGTGCCTGTCGGGTCGCCACCCTGGATGACGAAGCCGGGCACGACACGGTGGAAGATCGCACCGTCGAAGAATCCTTCTCTTGCGAGGAACACGAAGTTGTTGACGGCCTGCGGGGCTTCCTCGGCGTAGAACTCGATCTCGATATCGCCGTGGCTCGTGTGCACGGTCGCCGTGTGGGTTTTCGACAGGTCGATCGTGATCTCGGGCGGGTTGGAGTACTGCTTGGACATGGGCACCTCGTTCGGGGAGCCGCCAGCGTACCGTGCGGCCGACACAAGCTATGTTCCCGGGAGTGCCCACGTCGTCCACGACCATCCACACGTGGCGGGGTGCGATGCGTTGAAGGGGTCACTCGACGCGATCGGACTCGGCCGTGCACTCATGCGTCACTTCGTCCCGATCGTCCGTGACGTCGTCGATTCCGCTGGACCGGTGACCGTATACGCCTGAGCCGGTGCGGCCTCAGAACAGCGCGCTGGCCAACTTGCGGCGGTACTGGCCTGTCAGCGGATCGTCCGGTCCGAGGATCTCGAAGATGTCCAGCATGGCCTTGCGTCCCTCCTCTCGAGGTTCCCCTCCGAGAGTGACGGCGTGCAGGAGGGCATCCAACGCCTCCTGCGTGCGTCCTGCTGCGCTCAGCGCGCGGCCGAGGTGCACGAGGAGTACGCCGTTGCCCGGGTCGTCGGCGAGTTTCATCTGGAGATCGTCGATCGAGGACGTGTCCACGCTGCCGATCCGGGCCATGGCTTGCAGGCGTTGGACCTCGGGGGTCGGAGGGAGCGGGTCCAGGAGGGCCAGCGCCTCCTGCTCGAGGCCCTGGGTGACCAGGAGGTCGGCCAGTCCGATCGCCGCCTCCTCATGCGTCGGTTCGACGGCCAGGACTTCACGGAAGAGACGTTCGGCGGTGGCGACGTCGCCGGACGAGACGGCCGACAGTGCCGCGGCACACGTCTTGTCGGCCTCGGATGGGATGATCTTGCGGAGCCACGCGCGAATCTGCGCCTCGGGGAGCGCGCCCGTGAAGCGGTCGACCGGCTCGCCATCCCTGAAGGCGATGACGGTCGGTATTCCCTGCACCTGAAACCGGCCGGCCAGGCTCTGGTTCGTGTCCACGTCCAGTTTCGCCAGCTCGAACCCGCCGTCGTATTCGTCGGCAAGGCGCTCGAGCGTGGGCCCGAGCACCCGGCACGGGCCACACCATGGAGCCCAGAAGTCCACGACCACGGGTACCTCTCGGCTCCGCTCGAGGACTTCGGTGGAAAAGTCTGCAGCATCGACGTTCTTGACGGATGTAGTTTCCATGACGTGAGAAGAGTAGTGGCATGGCGTGGGAACAATGGCCACGTCGGACCATTCGAGCGGGCAAGATTCAGGTGATGGCCGTTCCTGGCCTGGTCATTGTGGGGCGGTCGATCCCAGTCTCATAATGGCTAGTCTGCAGCCAGTGACCGGAGGAGGCACATTGACAGCGCCATTCGGTGAAGTACTCACCGCCATGATCACTCCATTCGACGCCGAAGGGAACGTGGATTACCAGCAGGCGTGGAACCTGGCAACACATCTGGTCGAGAGCGGTTCCGACGGGCTCGTTCTCACAGGGACGACCGGCGAAGCGCCAACCTTGACGACCGACGAAAAGGTGGCACTCTATCGTACGGTCGTCGAGGCCGTCGGCGGGAAGGCGACCGTCGTTGCGGGAACCGGCACGAACAACACGGCCGCGTCCGTGGAACTCACCAGACGCGCCGCCGATGTCGGTTGCGACGGCGTGATGGCGGTGACACCGTATTACTCGAAACCTTCCCAGGCGGGCCTCGTCTCCCACTTCACGGCGATAGCCGACGCATCGGAGCTTCCGGTGTTGCTGTACAACATTCCGGCGAGGACGGGTCGGCTGATCGAGATCCCGACCCTGGTGAAAGTCGCGGCGCATTCTCGGATCGTTGCGGTGAAGGACGCCGTCATGGACATCGATCATACGGCGCAGGCCAGGGCCGCCCTGCCCGAAGACTTCTGCATCTACTCCGGTCAGGACAGCTACACGCTGGCGATGATGACGGTGGGGGCGATCGGGGTCGTCTCCGTCGCTTCTCATCTTGCCGGCAAGCAGATCAGGCGGATGGTGTCCGCGTTCACCGGTGGTGACATCGACGAGGCGATGCGGCTGAATTACGGGCTGCTTCCGCTGTTCTACGCATGCTTCCTCGAACCGAACCCCGCACCGGTGAAGGCGGCCGTGGACAAGCTGTGGGGAACGGTGGGAACACCAAGATTGCCGCTCCAAGCGGCCTCCGCAGAGACGGTCGCCGCCATCGAACGCGCTCTCGGAGTGGTGCAGCAGCTGTGAGCGTACGAATCTCCTTCCTCGGCGGTCTGGGCGAGATCGGTCGCAACTGTGCGGCGATCGAGCACGATGGGAAGATCGCCCTCATCGATTGCGGGCTCATGTTCCCGGAAGAGCACATGCTCGGCGTCGATCTCGTCTTTCCCGATTGGGGATGGCTCGTCGAACGCAAGAAGGATGTCGTCTGTGTCGTGATCACGCACGGTCACGAAGACCATATCGGGGCGCTCGGACAGTTCCTCGGCGAGGTCAACGTGCCGGTGTATGGGACCGAGTTCTCGATGGCACTCGTAGCCAAGCGGGTCGAAGAGTACGGCGTCGATGCCGATTTGCGTCCCGTCGCCGACAACGAATGGGTCGAAGAAGATCCGTTCCGATTCGTGCTCATTCCCGTCTCACACAGCGTGCCGCAGGGTGCAGGGATCGCCTTCGATACTCCGGAGGGTCTCATCGTGCACTCGGGAGACTTCAAGCTCGATCCGACGCCGATCGACGGGCGGCCGACCGACCTACCGGGCTTCGCTGCGCTGGGGCGTGACGGAGTCAGGCTGCTGCTGGCCGACAGCACCAACGCGGAGGAGCCGGGATTCGTCCCCTCGGAGACGTCACTGGCGACGCCGATTCGGGAGATCGTCCAGCATGCCCCTGGACGGGTGATCTCTGCCTGCTTTGCCTCCCATGTCCATCGAGTTCAGCAGATCGCGGACGCTGCAGTGGCGAGTGGACGTAGCATCGCATTCCTCGGACGGTCGATGCAACGGGTGAGCGGCGTCGCCATCGAACTCGGCATCCTGCAGATTCCCGAGGACCGGATCATGGACATTGTCGACCTGATCGATTTGCCGCCACACAAGCAGATGGTCATCTCGACCGGCAGTCAGGGCGAGCCATTTGCGGCCCTCTCACTCATCGCGTCGGGCCGTCACAAGTTCGTCGAGCTCGACCCGACAGATACGGTGCTGGTGAGCGCAACACCGATCCCCGGAAATGAGGCGGCAGTGTCGCGAGTCATCAGCAGGCTCTGGCGCTCCGGCGCGACCGTGTATCACGGTCGAAACTCCCACGTCCACGTCTCGGGGCACGGTGCGCAAGATGAACTGAAGACTTTCCTCAACGTCGTTCGACCAAGGTCGTTCGTCCCCGTCCACGGCGAATATCGGCATCTTCGCGCGCACTCGGATCTCGCACGGCAGATGCGTGTGCCGGATGTGTTCACTCTCGAAGACGGAGATGCGATCGTCATCGACGGCGACGAGACGCGGGTCGAGTGGGGGGCAGTCTCCGGGGACTTCGTCTATTTCGACGGGTCGGAGTTCGGCGATGTGGGAGCGTCCGTTATCCGGGATCGCCGGCACCTCGGCGACGACGGGGTCGTGATCGCAATCGTGGGAGTGCGCCACGGAACCGCGGAAGTCACCTATGGGCCCGAGCTGCACAGTCACGGTCTGATGGACGACCCGACAACGGTGCTCGCGGAGGTCAAGGACGCCATCGTGGCCGAACTCGCCTCCCGGAACGGCTCCTGTGAGGCGGCGGTCATCAAGAAGGCCACGCGGGACACCGTTCGACGGATCGTCCGAGAGAAGACCGCCCGCAAGCCTGTGGTGGTCTCCGTCGTCCTCGAAACCTGATCCGGTCGCCGGGCTGCAACGCGCGGTTCGCGCGGAGCGCGCGGACCGGCGCTCAAATGATTGGCCCTGCCGCGTGCCCGGTGTAGAGTCTGCAACAACATGCCAACCCGGACACCCACCCGCCGGGGAGCAAGCGGGCGGAAGCGGGTGTCACGGACAAGAAAGCAGGCACCTCGCGCGACGCGCGGCCGCTCGAAGGCGCCGAAGAAGACGTCGGCTGTGAAGCGTTTCGCAGCGTTTCGTGATCGTATTCGTCATCACCTCGGACGCCAGACCGATGATGTTTGGGGGATGGTGCTGATCGTGCTGGCCGTCCTGCTCACACTCGCGTTCTTCGGAAAGGCGGGTCCTGCGGGGAAATGGACCCTGGCCGTGCTCGAGTTGCTGTTCGGCCTCTGGTCGTACGCCGTGCCGGTTGCACTCGCCGGCCTCGGACTCCTCTTGGTTGCGGACGGGCGCAGATCCCCCTCGGGGCGCATCGCCACAGGGGTCATTCTCGCCTTTGTCGGGACGCTCGCTCTGTTCCACCTCATGACCGGCACAGTCTCGCTTTCCGCATCGATCGAGCTCGTGAAGGAGCGTGGCGGAGCCGTCGGGTCACTCGTGGCCTTCCCGCTGCGCAGGGTGATCGGTTTCTGGGGTGCGTTCGTCGTGTTGGTCGCCGTCACGGGAGCGGGCCTGTTGATCCTCACCCGGAGCACCGTTCGCCAGATGTGGCTCGCCATCGTGGAGATCTTCGGGGCGTTGCGTGCGTGGTCCCGACAGGTTCGCGTCAAACCGAGACGCGCCCCGGTCGTCCAGCAGGTGAAGCCGCGACCAAAGCATCGCGCCGTCACACAGCAGCCTCCCAGGAAGCCGTCTCGTCCCCCGAAAGCGTCACGGGCGAAGGCCAAGCCGGGCCCGGGCCAGACCTCCATTCCGTTGCCCGCACCGGCTCCCGGGGAGGGCTACCGCAAGCCCCCGCTGGAACTGCTGAGCATCGGGGCCGGAGAAGCCCACAGCCGGCGCGCGCTGGAGGAGACGGCTCGGGAACTCGCAGACGCTCTCACGCAGCATGGGGTCGACGCTCATCTGACCAAGATCGTTCCGGGACCGACGGTGACCCGTTATGAGATCGAGTTGGCGCCCGGCGTCAAAGTTGCCAAGGTGACGAGCCTGGCACACGACATCGCGTACGCGTTAGCAACGCCGGACGTGAGGCTTCTCGCGCCGATACCCGGCAAGAGTGCGATCGGCGTCGAGGTCCCGAACCGCAGACGCCGCCTCATTACGCTCGGTGACGTCCTGCGGAGCAGGGAGGCCGAAGAGGACGCCGATCCTCTCACCGTCGGCCTCGGGCTCGATATTTCCGGCAACCCGACGCTGCTGCATCTCGGAGAGTTGCCGCATGTCCTCATCGCCGGCGCGACGGGAGCAGGCAAGTCGTCATGCATCAACTCGATGGTGACGTCTCTGTTGATGCGCACGAACCCGGAAGACGTCCGACTCATCATGGTCGATCCGAAGCGAGTCGAGTTGGGCCAGTACAACGGCGTACCGCATCTGCTGACGAAAGTGATCACGAATCCGAAAAAGGCCGCGGATGCGCTCCAGTGGGTGGTCGCCGAGATGGACCGTCGGTACGACCTCGTCGCGGACGCGCAGGTGCGCGACATCGTCGGCTACCGAGAGAAGTGGGACGCCGATGCCCTGGACAGGGATGCATTCGACCGGTTTCCCTACATCGTCGTGATCGTGGACGAGTTGAACGATCTCATGATGGTGGCCGGCCGTCAGGTGGAAGCGGCAATCGTGAGGATCGCGCAGATGGCGCGGGCCGTCGGCATCCATCTCGTCATTGCGACTCAGCGTCCGTCGGTCGACGTGATCACCGGCGTGATCAAGGCGAACATCCCCAGCCGTCTCGCGTTTTCTGTCGCATCGATGGCCGACAGCAGGGTGATTCTCGACACGGGTGGTGCCGAGAAACTCGTTGGCATGGGCGACATGCTGGTCGCAACCGCGACCCATCCGCGGCCCGAGCGAATCCAGGGCGCCTGGGTGAGCGAAGACGAGATCCACTCGGTGGTGAGTTGGGTCAAACAGCAGCGGAAGGCGCGCTACGAGGATCAAGTGATCGAAGCAGTTGCCAGGCAACAGCAGGCGGCGGCCGAGAAGGACGAAGGGGAGGACGCAGCCTTGCTTCGCCAGGCGATGGAGCTGGTCGTACGCTCCCAACTGGGATCTACCTCGATGCTGCAGCGCAAACTGCGCGTCGGGTTTGCGAGGGCGGGCAGGCTCATGGACATTCTGGAGCGCAAAGGTGTCGTCGGTCCTTCCGAGGGATCGAAGGCCAGGGCGGTCCTGATGACGGTGGAGGAATTCGAGGAGCTCCTGGCCGGTGCCGGGACGCAGGCGTGACGCTACATCCCTCCGAGAAATGCCCGATCCACCATCACGGCCATCTCGGCGCGGGTGATCTGTTGAGCGGGACGGAACGTTCCGTCTGCGTAGCCGCCGGTTATGCCGAGTGTGGCCAGCTGCTCCACGTAGGGCGCGAACCACGCATCCGGGGAGACATCGGAGAACGAGCCCTGGGAGTCGCCGACCGGCGCGCCGAGCGCGCGAATGATGAACACCGCCATTTCGGCTCTCGTCACGAGGTCCTCGGGGCAGTAGCGCAGCGGATCCGCGGCACATCCCGTCGTGATTCCCTCCTGGTAGAGGCGCTCTACCAACCCTGCATACCAGTCGTTCGCGGAGACGTCACCGAACAAGCCGGTGAAGGACACGGCGGTCTCGTCGATACCGAGAGAGCGCAGCAGGAACGCTGCCATTTCGGCTCTCGTCACTGGGTCTTCGGGGCAGTAGCGGAGCGGATCTGAGGCACATCCCTGCGTCACACCGTTCGCGTAGAGGGCATCGACGGAGGCGCGAGCCCAGTAGTCGGGCAGCACGTCGGTCCACGGGTCACATCGGTCGCCGATGCCGTTGCCGTCGGTGTCGGCTTGGCCCGGGTTGGTGACATCGGGGCAGTTGTCGACTGCGTCGGACACACCGTCGCCATCTCGATCATCGATCGTGCGCGGAACCGTGATCACCGTAGCGGAGAGGAGGCTCTCGTAGGGATTGAATTTCGTGCCGTCGGGTCGGTGCAACTCGAAGTGAAGTTGAGGCGCAACGTTCTCGGCATTACCACTGTCACCGACCCACCCGATCAGCTGACCGGCGACGACGTGGACGCCTTGTGTGATGCCTTCGGCAAAGCCCCATCCCTGTCCATCATCGGTTCCGGGAGTGTCGTTGTTCATGTGGATGTACCAGCTGACCCAGCCGTCGTCGTGGCGCAGCTCCATGGCACAGCATCTCCCACCGCGTTCATCCTGCATCCATCCAACGGTCCCGTCGGCAACTGCCACGATCGGGATCATTCTGTCGGCCATGATGTCGGTGGCGCCATGAGTTCGTCCACCTGATCGGGAAGTAGTGAAGGTGTCGGTGTAGTGGTTCGGGCCGAGCACAGGGAAGATCATCGGGTAGATCTCGCCGGCGGAGGAAGCAGGAACGTTGCCGATCAAAGTGGGGAGGACGAGGGCGAACGCGATGAGAGCGCGTCGTGCTCGCGCAGCCCCCATGCTGGTCTCCCTTCTGATGCGTTCTCGTGACATCGGCACGACCGTCTGAAACCTTGAGACCCGAGGGTGCCCCGTCGGCGCAGTCGGTTGCATCGCCGTAAGCTGAGGGTACGAGAGCCGATCCAGGAGGAGCAATGGCCGAGCTAACGCAGCGATTCGGGACGCTGGTCGACATCTATTCGCAAGCTGTTCGAAACTTCGCTGACCGTCCGGTGTTTGGCACCAAGACCGGCGACCATTGGCACTGGATCACCTATCGCGAATTCGGTGAGATGATCGATCAGATACGAGGCGGGCTGGCGAGCCTCGGTGTCGGTCGTGGGGATCGCGTCGCCATCATCAGCAACAATCGGGTCGAGTGGGCGGTGATCGCCGGGGCGACGTACATGCTCGGTGCCACCGTCGTGCCCATGTACGAAACGCAGCTCGACAAGGACTGGAAGTACATCATCGGCGACTGCTCGGCGAAGGTGCTTTTCGTTGCAGACGAAGAGATCGCCGACCGGGTCGAGGTGTTTGGAGACTCGTTTCCGACACTGGAACACGTCGTCGTGATCGATGCCGGTTCGGACTATGAAGGTCTCACCTACGCACAGCTCCTGGAACGTGGATCCGCCCGGCCTGCACCGGTCGCGGACGTCGGCAGAGACGATCTCGCGGATATCATCTACACGTCCGGCACCACGGGGAACCCGAAAGGGGTGCTGCTCACTCACGCCAACCTGGCGGACAACGTGAGCGCCGAACTCGCCGTCGTGCCCGTGACCGGAGATGATCGAACCCTCTCGTTCCTCCCTTGGGCGCACAGCTTCGGTCAGACCCTCGAGTTGCACGGAATACTGGCTGTCGGCGCGTCGATGGGGATCGCCGAGTCCGCGGCGAAGATCGCCGAGAATCTGATGGAGGTACGACCCACGCTCTTGATCGCCGTTCCACGCATCTTCAACCGCGTCTATGACGGTGTGAACGCGCTCATGGCAGAAGAAGGAGGGCTCAAGAAGAAACTGTTCGACGCTGCGCTGGCCAACGAGTATCGGAGAATGGAGATGGCCGAGGCCGGGCGAACCAGCCCTTGGGTCGAGGCAAAGCATGCGCTGTTCGATCGGCTCGTCTTCTCGAAGATTCGTGAGCGGTTCGGAGGCAGACTGGCCTTTGCGGCGAGCGGATCCGCGGCGCTGTCCCCGGAGGTGAACAAGTTCGTCGATGCGCTCGGCATCGTCGTATTGCAGGGCTACGGCCTCAGCGAGACGTCACCACTGGCGACGGTGAACCCACCCGAGAAACGCAAGGTCGGATCGGTGGGACCTGCAGTGCCGGGGGTGCGAATCGAGCTCGATCATGTGGCGACGGCGGATCCGAACGATGGAGAGATCATCATCTACGGGCACTGCGTCATGAAGGGGTATCACAATCTGCCGGAGGAGAACGAGGCCGTTTTCACCGAAGACGGCGGGTTGCGCACCGGGGACATCGGCCATCTCGACGAGGACGGCTACCTGTACATCACCGGCAGGGTGAAAGAGCAGTACAAGCTCGAGAACGGCAAGTACGTCGTGCCGGCACCCATCGAGGAGCACGTGCGCCTCTCGCCGTTCATCGCAAACATCATGATCTACGGAGTGAACCGTCCGCACAACGTCGCATTGATCGTTCCCGATTTCGACACGTTGGAGAAATGGGCCGAGAAAGAAGGCATCGACACGTCCGACCGGAAGCGACTGATCGGCGACGAACGGGTGCGGGACCTCTTCGGCCTCGAGATCGAGGCACATTCCGAAGGCATCAAGTCCTACGAGCGGGTCCGAGACTTCTTCCTCATAGAGGAGGATTTCACCCAGGAAAACGGCATCCTCTCGCAGACGCTGAAAGTGAAGCGCCGGGAGGTCATGAAGCGGTACGGAAGCGACCTGGAGTCGCTCTACCGGTAGGAACCGGGCCGTAGGACGGCCCACTCGCGATGCGTCGGATGCCCGGTCCCGATGGCGCAGTTCTCGCTCTCGTATGACCATCGCGTCATCGACGACGGCCTCGGACGGCGTCTCATGGCTGCGCTCATGGAGAAGTTCGAGGAGCCGGTGGCGTTTCTCTCGGGAGTGGCTCGCCGTGCTCGCCGTACCCGGCACTTCGTATCGCAGCCTCGAGTTCATACAAGACCGCGGGACGGGCATGGCGGCTCCTGCCCGAAGCCGGCTACCGGAGACTGGAAACTGGCTACCGGCCGGCGACCGCGAACGGGGATCAGCGGTTTCTGAGCACCCTGCCGACCACACGTGTCATCAGGCGCCTCGGGAGGAGACGATTCGCCTGGACGGTCGCCTTGTTCAACGCTCCGGGGATGACGATCCTCTTGCCGGCCAGCATCCCTTCGTACCCGACGGTGGCGACATCGTGGGCGCTCATCATGCCGATCTGGATGAGACGGGATGCCTCGATCCCTGCACGTCTCTGAAAGCCGGTCTCCGTCGGGCCCGGGCAGAGGGTCGTGACGGTCACACCGGAGTTCGTGAGTTCCTGTGCGATCGCTTCGGAGAAGGACAGCACGTAGGCCTTCGTCGCGTAGTAGACCGCCATTCCCGGCCCGGGTTCGAACGCCGCCGTGGACGCCACGTTGAGGATCTTGCCGTGGCCGCGTCGCACCATCAGGCGGGCGAGTCGGTAGGTCAACTCCGTCAAGGATGCGATGTTGAGGCGGATCATCCCCAACTGGGTATCCAGATCGAGTTCCGTGAAGGACCCGCTCGCACCGTAGGCGGCGTTGTTGACGAGCACCTCGATCTCGAGGCCCCGCTCGCCGAGCTGATCGACGAGCCGCTCGGTCGCCCCCGGCTGTGACAGATCCGTCGAGAGGGTGATGGATCGGCACGGTTGATCCAGCTCGAGCTGAGCGGCGGCCAGTTCGAGGTTGTGTGGATCGCGCCCGACGAGTACCAGGCAGTATCCGTCCGCCGCCAGACGCTCCGCAAGCTCGAGTCCGATCCCTTGTGATGCTCCGGTGACGAGCGCGATCTTGGGCATGGCAGGCTCCTTCGTGACCAAAGTCTAGGGGCCTGGCCTGGGCCTGCGCCGGGAGTACTCTGTGGCCATGTCCTCTCCCTCCGTCTGGCTGACGACGCTCGGATGCGCCAAGAACCAGGTCGATTCCGACAAGGTCTCCGGCCTGCTCGAAGCTGTCGGTTTTCGGATGTCGTCCTCGCCGGAAGACGCCGATATCGTCATGGTCAACACGTGCGCGTTCATCGGCGAGGCGCGTCGGGAATCCATCGGCGCGATCCTCGATGCAGAGCAGTTCATGCGACCGGACGCGAGGCTGGTGGTGTTGGGGTGCATGGCCCAGCGCTACGGGGGCGAGATCAGCGACGCCATTCCCGAGGTCGACGCCGTCGTCGGAATCGATCGATATCCCGAACTCGTGGAGACACTGGCCAAGATGACCGACTGGCAGCCGGTAGCGCTCCAGAGGTCGCCGATGGCGATTCTGCACGAGGTCCGAAGGACGTCACCGGCGATGCCATATGCCTACCTCAAGATCGCCGAGGGATGCGACAAGGGCTGCACGTTCTGTGCGATTCCGTCGTTCCGGGGAAGGCAACAGTCCCGGCCGGCGGCCGAGATCGCCGCCGAGGCCGCCGGGCTCGTGAAGGAGGGTGTGACCGAGCTCGTGTTGGTCGCTCAGGACCTCGCCGCCTACGGGCACGATACGCGCGACCCGGATGGGATCACCGGCCTGGTCCATCGCATCGCAAGGACTCCAGGACTCCACCGGCTCCGGCTTCTCTACCTGTATCCGTCAGAGATACGCGCAGCGCTCATCGACGAGATCGTGTCCAATCCGGTGGTGGCCACCTACTTCGATCTGAGTCTGCAGCACGCGGAGCCGAAGCTCTTGCGCGCCATGGCTCGTCCCGGGGGAGGGGAGCGGTATCTCTCGCTGATCGGGCGCATCCGAGCGGCTGCCCCGGAGGCGGCGCTGCGCTCGAGCTTCATCGTCGGTTTTCCCGGCGAGACGGAGACCGATGTGCAGACGATGGCCGACTTCCTGGAGGCGGCGCGTCTCGACTGGGCCGGCTTCTTCCCCTACTCGGCGGAAGAGGGCACACCGGCGGCGCTCCTGCCCGCCCGGGTCGATCCGATCGAAGTCACGGAGAGGGCTCGACATCTGCAACGGATCCAGGAACGGATCACGGCGGAGCGCCAGGTTGGCCGGGTCGGCGAGGTGGTCGACGTGCTCGTCGACCAGGTGGAGGATGGCGTTGCCGTCGGGCGCTCCTTCAGAGAGGCTCCGGAGATCGACGGGATGATCACCCTCGACCGCGGAGCGCAGGGGTCATGGGTGCGTGCCAAGATCAGCGGTGCGTACGGACCCGACCTCGAAGGAGAAGTGCAGGAGTGATCGTCGAGATCATCGCCATCGGCACAGAGCTGCTGCTCGGTCAGATCGTCAACGGAAACGGGGCGTCGATTGGTCGGCGCATCGCCGAAGAGGGCCATGACGCCCACTATCAGGTGGTCGTGGGCGACAATATCGCTCGAATCGCATCGGCGATCAGGGAAGCGATGGCGCGTGCGGACGCAGTGATCCTCACCGGCGGTCTCGGGCCGACTCAGGACGACCTGACGAGAGAAGCGATCTGCGAAGCGACCGGCAGACCGATGGTGTTCGAGCCCAAGGTCGCCGATCGCCTCCGGGAGAGATTCGCTGCACTGGGGCGGTCGATGCCGGCGTCGAACCTCCGTCAGGCGGAACGGCCCGACGGCTCCGTGCAACTCGACAACACCAAAGGCACCGCGCCGGGTATCGCCCTCGAACACGAAGGTACATGGATCTTCGCGCTTCCCGGAGTACCTGAGGAGATGGAGACCCTGCTCGAGGACGAGATCCTGCCCCGCTTACGGCGTGATGTCGAAGGCGCATCCGTGTTGAAGAGCCGGCTTCTTCGTACCTGGGGCTCGAGTGAGTCGACGGTGGCAGAGATCCTCGACGACCTCTACGGACCGGCCAATCCGTCGCTGGCTTTCCTGGCGTCCGGCGGCGAGATCAAGATCCGTATCACCGCGAAGGCAGACACCGATGCCGAGGCCGAAGCGATGATCGCCCCGCTCGAGGCGGAGGTCCGCTCGAGGCTCGGAGCACGAGTGTTCGCAACGGATCAGGACACGATCGAAGTCGTTCTGCTGCGTCTCCTGCGGGAGCGGCGATGGCATCTTGCAGTCGCCGAGTCGGCGACCGGTGGGATGATCGCCACGCGCCTCACCGCTGTGCCGGGAGCTTCGAGCGTGTTTCGTGGCGCGGTCATCGCCTATGCCACGGATCTCAAGACGACGCTGTTGGGCGTGCCGGAGCAGGCCATCGAACGGAGCGGTGTCGTGAGTGAGAGTACGGCGCTGGCAATGGCCGAGGGTGCGGCGCTGCGCCTGGGCGCCGAAGTGTCGATCTCGATCACGGGTTCCGCAGGACCGGAACCACAAGAGAAGCCGGTGGGAACCATGGTGGTGGGGATCGGCACTCCGGAAGGGGCGAAGGCCCGGACCCTGCACCTTCCCGGGGATCGAGAACGCATTCGCACGTACGCGACGACGGCGGCGTTGCACCTGGCACGTCTCGGGGTCACGGGATTCTGGTGGTAGGGAGACTCTTCGTCGCCGTCGCACCGTCCGACGATGCTCGGCACGCCCTCGCCGCCCGCCTCTGCGATCCTGCACGTCCGCTGCCGGGACGACCGGTCCATCCTCGCAACTGGCATCTGACGCTGCGATTCCTCGGAGATGTGGACGGTCCGGCGTATGACCGGTTGCTGGCTGCGCTCGACGAAGCGGACCTGGGGGAGTGCTTTCGTGTCCGTCTCGGCGGCCTTGGGGCATTCCCGAAGCCTTTGCGGGCGACCGTCCTGTGGGCTGCTTTCACAGAAGGAGAAGACCGGTTGGAGGATCTTGCCGCGCGGGTGGAACAGGCCGTGGAGATCTCCGGGGCGCCAGGAGAGGATCGGCCGTTCCGGGCGCATCTGACCCTGGCGCGGATCCGTCCGCACCAGGATGTGCGCCCGATCCTCGAGCTGGTCGATCCTCTCGGGATCGGGTGGATCGTCGATCGTGTCGTCCTGTATCGAAGCCATCTCGGCCGTGGCGGACCCCGGTATGAGGAGATGGCGGTGTTTCCTCTCTAGTCCCTCGATGCCGTAAACGTTGCCGGACAAGCGCTCGGGACGGCATCCTTGGATGCGAACACACGTTCGACTAGTCTCTGCGTCACATCCGCAATAAGATGACATATGTGTAATTTGTCACACCGACCTCGTACGGTGACATCACATCCAGAAGGGAGCAGGCAAGTGGAAGGTGACAAGGCCCTCGAGATGGCGATGTCGCAGATCGAGCGCCAGTTCGGTAAAGGCGCCATCATGAGAATGGGCGACGGTGCTCATGAGAAGATGGCCTCGATCTCGACCGGCGCTCTCTCCCTCGACTTGGCGCTAGGCATCGGAGGTGTCCCCAGAGGGCGGGTCGTCGAGATCTTCGGACCCGAGAGCAGTGGGAAGACGACCCTGGCGCTGCACATCATCGCCGAGGCACAACGCAACGGGGGGATCGCAGCGTTCATCGACGCGGAGCATGCCCTGGATGCGCTCTACGCGAGGGCCCTCGGTGTGGACATCGACGAGTTGCTGATCTCGCAGCCCGACACCGGTGAACAGGCCCTGGAGATCATGGACATGCTGATCAGATCCGGTGCGCTGGACGTCGTCGTGATCGACTCTGTGGCAGCTCTCGTTCCCAAAGCCGAGATCGAAGGTGAGATGGGCGATTCTCATGTTGGCCTCCAGGCTCGCCTCATGTCGCAGGCACTGCGCAAGCTCACCGGCAACATTCATCGGTCGCAGACGACCGCCATCTTCATCAACCAGCTTCGTGAGAAGATCGGGGTGATGTACGGCTCGCCGGAAATCACGCCCGGGGGCAGGGCGTTGAAGTTCTACTCGTCGGTTCGTATCGACATTCGCAGGATCGAAACGATCAAGGACGGTCAGACTTCGATCGGAAACCGGGTGCGGACGAAGATCGTCAAGAACAAGGTCGCCCCACCGTTCCGCCTGGCCGAGTTCGACATCATGTTCGGGGAGGGTATCTCTCGTATCGGGAGTCTCCTGGACGTCGCGGTGACCGAAGGCATCGTTCGCAAGAGTGGCGCCTGGTACAGCTACGACAACGATCAGCTCGGGCAGGGACGTGAGAATTCAAAGCGATTCCTTCAGGAGAACCCGGAGGTTGCGGTCCAATTGCAGGCGAAGGTGCTCGAAGCGGTCGGGCTTCTCGAAGAAGAGGAACCGGAAGAAGCGGAAGAAGCCCGGGAGCAGTGAACCTTCGGTTGTCTCCCTGTCGGGCCCCAATCTTCTCCTGTGCGCAGCGAGTTCGATGCGGTACGATGCAGGCAACGCACACACATGAAGAACACCAATTGAAACTCACGAAAAACACCAGAGAACCCGCAACGAAGGGGGAGTGCCGGACGAGACGACGGTAACAAGCCGACGTGTCGAGTGACCGGATGTGTGTGTGCCGGGCCCGTGTGGGCTCGGCATCTGCGTTGTGAAGGTTCTGAGAAAGCGAAGAAACAATGGATGTCATCGTTGGGGCCGTCGGTGTAGCAGTCGGCGGGATCTTCGGTTTCCTCTGGGCAAAGTACCGCGTACGGATGGCTCGTACGAACGCCGAATCGACCGCCGAGGGCATGCTGGCCAGAGCCCGTGTGGAAGCCCAGGAGCTGCTATCACGAGGTGAGGACGAGGCGCGCGCAAAGGCAGATGCCTATCGCGAGCGCGAGGATGCTGCACTCGAACATCGGCGTATCGAACTCAAGTCATCCGAGGAGCGCCTGTCGCAGCGGGAGCAGACGCTCGAGCAACGAGCGGCCAATCTCGCCCAACGCGAGCAGATCCTGATCCGTCGCGAGAACGAGACGACCGTCCTGCAGGCCGAGACCGGAAAGCTCCGTGAACAGGCGAGGAGCGAGCTCGAGAGGCTCGCGGGATTCGATGCCAACGCAGCGAAGGCCGACCTTCTCCATCAGGTCGAGGATGAGGCCAGAAGGGAAGCCATGGTGCTCGTGCGCGACATGGAGATTCGGGCTCGGGAAGAGGCCGATCGTCGCGCTCGTCGAATCTTGGCGACTGCCATCCAGCGTCTGTCCTCGGAGGTGGTCACCGAATCGACGGTCTCTGTGGTCGAGCTCCCCAGTGACGAGATGAAGGGACGCATCATCGGGCGCGAGGGTCGCAACATTCGCGCCTTCGAGGCGATCACGGGTGTGAACTTGATCGTCGACGACACTCCTGAGGCCGTCTCCGTCTCCTCGTTCGACCCGGTGCGCCGAGAAGTGGCACGTCTCGCGTTGGAGCATCTCGTGCAGGACGGAAGGATTCATCCGGCTTCGATCGAAGAGATGTTCGAAAAGGCCAGAGCGGAAGTGGAAGAGTCGGTTCGCGATGCCGGAGAGTGGGCACTCGTGGAGGTCGGCGTGTCGCGCGTCCACCAGGAACTCGTCACGCTGCTGGGGCGGTTGAAGTACCGGACGTCGTATGGCCAGAACGTGCTCAAGCATCTGGTCGAATGTGCGCATGTGGCGGGGATGCTCGCCTCCGAACTCGGCATCGATGTTGCCCAGGTCAAACGCGCGGCACTGCTGCACGATCTCGGTAAGGCCGTCACGCACGAGGTCGACGGCTCTCATGCACTGATCGGAGCCGAGATCGCTCGCAGGTTTGGCGAGGACCCTGCGGTCGTCCATGGCATCGAGGCCCATCACAACGAGGTGGAACCGAGAACCGTGCTCGCGGTCGTTGTGCAAGCCGCCGACGCCGTGTCTGCCGCCCGCCCGGGAGCGCGGCGCGAAGCGCTGGAATCCTATGTGCGGCGTCTCGAGAAACTCGAGGAGCTGGCGTACGACTTCAAGGGAGTCGAGAAAGTCTTTGCGATGCAGGCGGGACGAGAGGTGAGGGTGGTCGTGGACCCCGGCAAGGTCGACGACCTGGGTGCATCCGACCTTGCCCGTCGTATCGCCAAACGGCTCGAAGAGGATCTGCAGTATCCCGGCCAGATCCAGGTCACGGTGATTCGGGAGCTGCGCGTGAGTGACTACGCGCGATGACTGAGATGCTCCTCGGGATGGCTGTCGTCGCCGATCATGCACCGAGGCGCGCGGGCAAACGCTACGTGATCATGACCTTCGGTTGCCAGATGAACGAGCACGACAGTGAGCGGGTCGCAGGTCTCTTCGAGGTCGACGGCATGGAACGGACGTCCGACATCGACGAAGCCGACGTGATCTTCGTCAACACGTGCACGATTCGTGAGAACGCAGACAACCGGCTTTACGGAAACCTCGGCCATCTGAAACAGTTCAAAGACGAGCACCCTGAGGCGACGCTCATCGTCGGTGGATGTGCCGCACAAAAGGACCGGGACCTCGTTCGGGAGCGTGCACCGTGGGTGGATGTCGTACTCGGGACCCACAATCTCGATCGTGTCCTCGATCTCATGGATGTCGCTGCCGTGAGCGGGGGAGTGACCGAGGTCGTCGACGAACTGGAGACCATGCCTTCGCTGCTGCCCGTCCGGCGCCGGCACGCGCACTCGGCGTGGGTGACCATCCAGATCGGATGCAACAACACATGTACGTTCTGCATCGTTCCCTCGGTGCGTGGTCACGAGATCAGCCGCCGTCCGGGAGATATCGTGGCAGAGATCGAGAAGTTGGCGGCCGAAGGGGTCGTAGAGGTGACGCTCCTCGGTCAGAACGTCAACACGTACGGCCGCGACCTCGCGCTCGACGGAAAGCGCAGACCGATCTTCGCCGAGCTGCTTCGGCGAGTCGGCGACGTCGAAGGGATTCGTCGCATTCGGTTCACGAGCCCACACCCTGCCGACTTCCGTGAAGACGTTGCGGCGGCGATGGCGCAGACCGACACGGTGTGCGATCAGCTCCATCTTCCCCTACAGAGTGGCAGCGACCGCATCCTGGCTGCAATGCATCGCGGCTACAACGTGGAGCGGTTCCTCCAGCGCCTCGCGCTCGCTCGTTCCTACATTCCGACGCTCGCGGTCTCGACCGATGTGATCGTCGGCTTTCCCGGTGAAACGGAACAGGATTTCGATGGCACGATGAGCGTGATGGAGACGGCTCGCTTCGATCAGGCCTTCACCTTCATCTTCTCACCTCGTCCGGGAACCCTTGCAGCAGAGATGAAGGACCGATTCGTGGATGTGGAAGTCGTGCGGAACCGCTACCGGCGGCTGATTGAGCTCCAGAATCGGATCGGTCTCGAGAAGAACCGTGACCATATAGGGCGCGTTGTGGAAGTGCTCACAGAAGGCCCTTCGAAGAAGAATGCGGCGATGGCGACGACCCGGACCACGGGGAATAGGGTGGTCCACATTCCGGGAGAATACCCGGCAGGGGAGTTCTTGAACGTGGAGATCACCGGGGCGGCCAGGCATCACCTCGTGGGGGCCGTACGCTGATTCTCGCCATCCTCGGGCCGACCGCTTCGGGTAAGAGCGAGGTGGCGCTGCGCCTCGCAGAAGAGATCGGCGCAGAGGTCCTCTCCGTCGACTCGATGCAGGTGTACCGCGAGATGGACATTGGCACCGCAAAAGCCACTCCGGCCCAGCAGGCTCGTGTCCAACACCACATGGTGGATCTCGTGGATCCGGAGGTGGAGTTCAGCGTTGCCGAGTTTCAGAAGGTGGCCAGGGGAGTCCTCGAACGGGCGGAACGTATCGTCATGGTCGGAGGATCCGGCCTGCACTTTCGAGCCGTCGTGGATCCGATGACGTTCCCACCGTCCGATGCGGCGCTTCGTACGGAGCTGGAGGCGCTCGGCGAGAGCGCAGCTGTCACGGCGCTGCTGCAAGCCGACTCTGCGGCGGGAACCCAGGTCGATCTGAACAACCCGCGCAGGGTGATCAGAGCTTTGGAGATCCACCGGCTGACCGGTGAGACGCCAACCGAGCGGGCCCGTACACGAGAGGCCGAGGCGGTGCGGTCCTATCAGGCCGCCTTCGAGTTCAGCGCCGTTGGCCTCGACCCCGGCCGGTCGTTGGCAGGTCGCGTGACTCGGCGGCTCGCCGGCATGCTCGACGCCGGCCTCCTCGACGAGGTCGAGAGCCTCGCGCCACGGCTCGGGAGAACGGCCAGACAGGCCGTCGGCTACAAGGAGCTGCTGCCGGTCGTTCGAGGAGAGGAGACGATCGAGGAGGGGATGGCTGCGGCAACGAAGGCGACGCTGCGGCTCGCGAAGCATCAGCGGACGTATTTCCGCCGCGATCCGAGAATCGTCTGGGTACCGTGGGACCAAGATCGGCACGTTCGATACGCCCGTGTTCGTTCGGTGTTGGAGGAGGTGATCGGGTGAGGTTCACGAAGATGGAGGGTCTCGGCAACGACTTCGTGGTTCTCCAAGGGCCACGACCGATCGGCGCCGAAGACGTCAGGAGGCTTTGTGATCGCCGCAGGGGAGTGGGAGCGGACGGCGTGCTGGTCGTCTCGCCGATCGATGCGAAGCGGATCCGAATGCAGTACTGGAACGCAGATGGTTCACCGGCCGAGCTCTGCGGCAACGGAATGCGGTGCGCCGCGGCATTCGCCGTGGATCGGGCTCTCGTCGAAGCATCGGAGTTCACGGTCGAGACCGCGGCCGGGCCTCGAGAGGCAAGGGTCGGGGAGGATGCGATCACCGTGGAGCTCGGGACCGTACGGGTGGCCACCGAAAAGCGCCGGGTGTCCGGCGAGATGGTGCGCGAAGTCACGGTCGGGAACCCCCACGTGGTACTGCAGGTGCCGGGGATTTGCGAGGCGGCAGTCGCCACACTCGGGCCGAGCATCGAGGCAGCGTTTGAGGACGGCGTGAACGTCGAGTTCCTCAGCGTGCGTTCACCCGGATTGCTGGAGCTGCGCGTATGGGAACGGGGGGTGGGAGAGACGCTTGCGTGTGGAACCGGGGCTGCCGCCGCGGCCGCGGCGGCGAGAGTGGAGGGACTTGCCGGTTCCGAGACCATGGTGCGTCTTCCGGGCGGCGATCTGAACGTGCTTCTGGATGGCGACAGGGCATGGATCAGCGGTCCGGCGGCATTCGTGTACGAGGGGGAATGGCGTGACTGAGCGGGCACTGCTCGTATCGGTGACGACGAGCAGCTCGACCGGCACGTCTCTGGACGAGCTTGCACGTCTGGCCGACACTGCGGGTGCGACCGTCATCGATGAGGTGGTGCAGCGCAGAGAGCGGCTGGATCCGGCGACGCTCATGGGGTCGGGAAGGCTCGCAGAGCTGCGGGAGATCGTCGATGTCGAAGACATCGAGGTCGTGATCTTCGACGAGGAGATCACCCCGGCACAGGAGCGGAATCTGAGCGCCGCGCTCGACGTGCGCGTGCTGGATCGAACGGCACTGATTCTCGACATATTCGCTTTGCACGCCAACAGCAGCGAGGGACGGCTCCAGGTGGAGCTGGCTCAACTCCAGTACCTGCTGCCCCGGTTGCGGGGGCGGGGCATCGAGTTGTCTCGTCTCGGTGGAGGCATCGGGACGCGCGGTCCCGGTGAGACACAGCTCGAAACGGACCGGCGGCGGATCGCGAGGAGAGTGTCGAAGCTCCGGAGGGATCTGGAGAGCCTCGAACGCACGAGACTGGTCAAGCGGGACCAGCGGAGACAGCAAGGAATCCCCATCGTGTCGCTCGTCGGGTACACGAACTCCGGCAAGTCGAGCCTGCTGAATGCACTGACAGGATCCTCGGTACCGGTGGAGGATCAGCTGTTCGCGACCCTTGATCCGGCGACCCGTAGGTGCACGCTGCCCGGGGGAAGGGAGCTGTTGATCACCGACACGGTCGGCTTCATCCAGCGGCTGCCTCACCAGCTCGTAGAGGCGTTCAGGTCGACACTGGAGCTTGTTGCGGAATCCGACCTCCTGATCCATCTGGTCGACGTGACGGGCGTGGAAGTGGACACTCAGATCGACGCGGTCCGAGCGGTGCTGGAAGAGATCGGTGCGGCACAGATACCCGAGGTGCTCGTCGGAACGAAGGTGGACGTCGCGACCTCCGAACATCGCGAACGGTTCCTCTCGGGCCATGACGGTTCTCTGGTCGTGTCTTCTGTCGACGGCGAGGGGATCGGTGAGCTCACGGACCGTGTCTGGGAGCTGTTGTCCCGGCAGTTCTCGGAACTCGAGGTCATCGTGCCTTTTGGAGCCGAGGTCGAGCGTCTCCATCGTGTGGCGGATGTCCTGGAAGAGGAGTACCGATTCGACGGTGTGCGTCTCAGAGTGAGGCTCTCGCGGGGCGAAGCCGACAGGGTGCGTCGCTACGCAGTGTGAGCACTCCCAGCAGGTTCAGCCGATGGTGCGCAGTACGGCGACGACCTTTCCGAGGATCTGGATACCTTCGGTGAACACCATCTCTTGATAGGCCGGGTTCTCGGGAATGAGTACGACTTGCCCGTCACGGCGGGAAAACCGCTTGACGGTGGCTTCTTCTCCGTCGACGAGTGCAGCGACGATCTCTCCGTTGTTGGCCACGTTCTGACTCCGGACAACGACGTAGTCGCCATCGAGAATGCCGGCGCCGAGCATCGAATCGCCGCGAACCCTGAGGAGGAAGACGGGACCCTGGCCGGTGAACTCGGTGGGGAGTGTGAGGACTTCTTCGATCTGTTCCTCTGCCAGGATGGGCGCCCCTGCCGCGATTCTGCCGATGAGCGGGACATCGCGCGTGGTCGACCGGCGTAGGGACGGGGCAGCCGGATCGATGACCTCGATGGCGCGCGGCTTTGCGGGGTCACGACGCAGATAACCGGCTCGCACGAGCGATGAGAGATGGCTGTGCACCGTCGAAGGGGAGCGGAGCCCGAGAGCATCGCCGATCTCGCGCACGGACGGTGGGTATCCGCGATCGGCGACGGTGGTGCGGATGAGGTCCAGAATCTCCCGTTGTCTACCGGTCAGGTCCTCCATGTGCTCCTCCTCGAACGTATGTTCTTATCCTAGCTTCCGCGCAGATCGGATCCAAACATACGTTCGCCCTTGACGGCGAACGTATGTTCGATATACTGACACCGAACATCTGTTCGATTGCTTTTCTGTCACTGCCAACCCGTAGCGTGACAGAGGGTGGGGGATCCACCCGAGCGAGGTAGAGGAGGAAGTAGACATGACGATACGTACCAACACCCTTTCGAGGGCTGCGGTTCTCCTCACAGCGGTCGTCGTCTTCTTCCTCCTTCTCGCTTCGGCCGTTGGCGCTCAGAACAAGGTGATCCCGACGGCGCAGCATCGGATCGTCGGCGGGGAGACGCTTTGGAGCATTGCCGGCGAGGTGACGCCCCAAGGCGGTGACGTTCGCGTGATGGTGTCCGAGATCCGGCGGCTGAACCAGCTGCGGGGAGCCGTGATCTATCCGGGCGACGTGTTGATCGTTCCTGCGGCCGGCTGAACGACGGTGTCCGGGCGCTCTCATTGTGCCGCAGCTGGGCGACTCGGGTACGCTGACGGAGACATGCAGTGTCCGTTCTGCGCCTCTGAAGACACACGGGTGATCGACAGTCGACCCGTGGAGGAAGGCTCCGCCATCCGGCGGCGCAGGGAGTGCGTATCGTGTGGCAATCGCTTCACGACCTACGAGCGTGCGGATATCCCCCTGATCGTGCGCAAGCGCGACGGCAGGCTCGAGCCGTTTGAGATCGACAAGGTGCGCGCCGGTCTGCACAGTGCCCTTGCCGACCGGCCGGTGGAGGCCAAGCGTCTCGAGCGAATGCTCGTCCAGATTCGAGACGATGCGAGGGCGCAAGGGCGTGTCGTGTCGTCCGATGACATCGGACGGGCGGTCTTGGAGCATCTTGCAGGGATCGACCACGTGGCGTATCTGCGGTTCGCCAGCGTCTACAAGGAGTTCGAGGGAACGGTCGACTTCGAGCGCGAAATGGCGGAACTGCAGCGTCGCGAAGGCTGAGTGAGGTCAGCCCAGCTGACCGGAGATTGTGTCGAGCTGGATCTGCAACGTACTGAGTTGGGTCTCGGCCCAGTTGTTCAGTGTGGCGAGGGGTGCCTCGACGCCCGCATCGAGTGCGGCAACCTTTTGTTGGATCTCCTGGATGAGCAGACTCGCGGTTGTTTCGTCACCCTTTCGCAAGGCGTCCAGGTACTCCACCTGCCAGTTGTCGAGGCGAAGTGCGAGTTGTTGGGATGCCAGGAGGTGGTTCGCGAAGAAGGGCTCCCCGGGAAGTTTCTCGACAGCCTCCTGGGTGTCCGTGACGGCGAGACCCAGCGAGACTCCGAGGGTCGCGATCTCTTGTTGTGATGCGGTTGTGACGAGCGGGGGAAGCCGGAACGCCCTCCCGAAAACGAGCCGATAGCTCAAGGCGTCGCCGAGGCGCCGCTCCAGGGTCAGGCCGATTTCGGACGCCGTCCCCATGGCACGGCGTGCCGGTGTGAGCGCTTCGAGCGGGGAACGCGAGATGAGCGGCAGTACCGAGGGGAGAGGATCAGCTGCCACCTCGAAGAGTCGGCGGGCGCTCTCGTCGAGCTTCGAGAGTGAAACGGCGGCGTCGGCCAGTTGCGTCGTGCCGGCATCGATGTCTGTGACGGTGGCGACGGTCTGTCGTGTCTCGGGTAGCTGGTTCTCAAACGCGGCCGTGGCGCTCAGGTAGGAGGTTGTTGCCGCAGCGGCGGCACGCTCGGGCATGCTGCTCGCCCAACGAATGAGGGACAAGCCCGCGAACAGCAACACGAGCGAGGCGATGACGATCGACCATCGAAAGGTCCGCGCCGACGCGGCGAGAGAGTCGAACGATTCCGGCTTCCAGTCCGCAGAGGGTGTGAAGGTCTCGGTCGCCGCCCAGAGGCGGGTGACCAGCGCCCCGGTGTCCCCGGCGGCATCGGTCGGACGTCGCATCTCTTTCAGCGCGGGAAGTCCTGGCAGAGGTTCGGGTTCGGGCTTGGGAAGGACGGCAGTGGCGGCGGGTCTCAAGGGCGGCGACTCGGAGAAGCCGAACATCTCGATCAGTGTGGAGTCGTAGGCGATCGGAGGGGAGGCAGACGCCGGTGAGGGACGAGGCCGGTCGACTGCGGGGGCGGTGACACGGCGCTGAGGGCGGGCGACGCGCCGGTTTGGTGGGGCCCGGTGCTTGCCACCGCGGCGGCGGCCCACGGCGTGACCTTCGGGACACAATCCGCCGGGGTGGATGAGGACCTGGCGTTTACACGTTGTACAGTAGGCGTATGGCACGCGACACTCCGTTGTGCGCCTCCGCCCGCCGAAAGCCCTTACTCGCCATGCAGGTTAGCTTCACGAGACTGGATAGGGAACTACCCGCGCCGCGCCGCGCCCATCCGGGAGATGCGGGGGCCGATCTGCATGCACGCGAGAGTCTGGTGCTTGCACCGGGGGAGCGGGCGGTCGTCCCGACGGGGATCGCCGTCGCCGTGCCTGACGGCTACGCCGGCCTGGTCGTACCGCGGAGCGGGTTGGCGGCGCGCCACGGGATCGGCGTCGTGAACGGGCCTGGTCTGATCGATGCCGGCTACCGGGGTGAGGTGAAGATCATTGTGATCAACCACGGCTCGGAGCCGCTCGAGATCGAACGGGGAGAGCGGATCGCACAGCTCGTGATCGTGCCGGTCTACATCGGAGAATTCGTGGAGGTTGACGAGCTTCCCGGGACGAAACGAGGCGATGGAGGCTTTGGTTCGACAGGGCGGTGACGGCTTATGGAACCGCTACACTACCGGCCCACGCGGAAGTAGCTCAGTTGGTAGAGCGCAACCTTGCCAAGGTTGAGGTCGCGGGTTCGAGCCCCGTCTTCCGCTCCCGTGGGGCGGCGAGAGTTACTCCCGGCTGTGAGGTGCGGCGACGTGGCCGAGTGGTTTAGGCACGGGTCTGCAAAACCCGGTACACCGGTTCGATTCCGGTCGTCGCCTCGAGGGGGCCCCGCAGGCGCGGGGGTATACTTGCCGGCACGGGCGCTTAGCTCAGGGGGAGAGCGCTTCCCTGACGCGGAAGAGGTCAGAGGTTCAAATCCTCTAGCGCCCACCAGAAAACCCCCGTGTTTACGGGGGTTTTCGCTATGGGGAGTCGAAGGCGAGGAGCTCAGGGCGCGCTCAGGGCGCGGAGAGGGCGCGGCAGCTTCGTCCAGTCGGTCGGCAACGTCCCGGCCGAGGCCTTCGAAGAGATGTCCGTAGATGTCCAACGTTGTGCGGATGGATGCGTGTCCGAGTCGGGTCTGGATCACCTCGGGATGCTCTCTTTGGGCAATGAGCAGCGCGGCGTGCGTGTGCCTCACCCCGGCGCGGACGATCTGCTCGTTGGTGTGCAACAGGACGGCCAACTGTTTGGTGTCGAGCACCGCCGGCACCTCCGGATACCAACGTTCATAGTCGATGGTCCCGCCTGTCACGTCTCGTCGCCTTGCGTATTGTCGCGAAGGTCTCCATCCTCGCTCTCCGGTTCGTCGGGTTCGACCGGTTTCATCGCGGCGATCACCTCATCACGAAAGAAGCGGAACTGCCGGCCCCAGCGGAGCGCCGGCAGTTCCCGACGATGGACCTTGTCGCGCACATCACCGATGGTGCAGTGCATCATCTCCGCTACGAGGGCGGTAGTGAGGATGGGCGGATACAGCTTTCTCAGCTCGTCTGCGGGGTCGGGGATGTTCATTATCACCTGACGCTACGCAACGTTGCGACAGTGGGGAACGCTCTTGGTATTTGGGGTGTCGGATTCCGGGTAGCGTCGATCCAGATGAGGACCTTGGAATAACCGTACTCTCTGGTGGATGAGGGAGGCCGAGGGCGCGGAGAGGGCGCGCTAGGTCGAGAATGGATGGGAAGTACTGCGAACCAACGAGACACAAAAGCCCAGGTAGCGGTACGTGTCGCTCCCGAAGTGGGAGGTTCCAAAAGGGTCTGTTCTTCCCTGACGCGTAAGAGGTCAGTGGTTCAGACCCTTTGGCGCCCGCCGTCGAAATCCCCTCGTCACACAAGGGGACTTCATCTGTCCGGAGGGAAGTTGGTGATTTCCGGCCCACGGTGGGCCACGCGCGCGTCCCTCTTGAGGGTGGCGACTCGCTGGGTGATCGTCTCCGTTCGGCTTGGCACGCGGCGAGGCGCCGCTACTGCCTTGGGCATGGAGGGATTGCGGGGCGGGTGCCACCAGTCATGTTCCGGGGCAGGACCTGTAATCCCCGGCCGGAAAGGCCTTTTCCACAGGATTCTGTTCTGCACCACAAGATTCCGCGCGAGAAGAGAACACCCACCGCTAGCCGGACTGTGCGAACGGTCGGGAGCGGGAGCTACCCTCACCTGGTGATGTCGTCTCCGTCCATCGCATCCAACCAGCTTCGGGTGGCAGTGCTCGCCCCGATCTCCTGGAGGGTGCCCCCGCGCCGCTACGGGCCATGGGAGCAGTTCGTTTCCCTTCTCACCGAGGGGCTTGTCAGCCGGGGAGTCGACGTTACCCTGTTTGCCACGGCCGATTCGGTGACCGGGGCGCGCTTGGTGGGTACAGCTCCGACCGGATACTCCGAAGATGCAAGGTTGGATCCCAAGGTATGGGAGAGCCTGCACATCTCGGCGGTTTTCGAGCAGGCTGAAGAGTTCGATCTGATCCACAACAGCTTCGATTTCTTGCCGCTCACCTACAGCGGTCTGGTTGATACACCGGTTATCACCACTATTCACGGGTTCTCCTCTGAGCGAATCTTGCCCGTCTACGAGAAGTACAACGATCGCGGCTACTACGTGGCCATCAGTGATGCGGACCGACATGAGAAACTCGACTACGTCGCAACGATCTACCATGGCATCGACATGCAGGCGTTTGTGGTGCGTCCGTGGTCGGGCGACTACTTGTTGTTCTTCGGGAGGATCCATCCCGACAAGGGAACCGCCGTGGCCATCGAGGTGGCCGAACGGGCCGGCATGCCACTGACTATCGCCGGGATCATCCAGGACGATGACTACTTCGATCGGTTCGTGCGACCCCGGGTGGATGGAAAGCAGGTCACGTACATCGGTCCGGTGGGTCCCGAAACGCGCAGCGACCTGCTGGGCGGTGCCCGGGCACTCCTGCACCTGATCGACTTCGACGAGCCATTCGGTTTCAGCGTCGTAGAGGCGATGGCCTGCGGGACACCAGTGATCGCCTACGCACGGGGATCGATGCCGGAGCTCATTCGTGAGCGTGAGAGCGGCTTCCTTGTGAGCTCCGTCGACGAGGCCGTCGCAGCCGTGGACGCCTCGGGTCGCCTGGACCGGATGGCGGTGCGCGCTTCGGTCGAGCATCGTTTCGACGTGAACCGGATGGTCGACGAGTACCTGGCGGCCTATCGGCTCGTCGTTGGGAACCACTGCGCGGGACAGACCAAAGGAAGCAATGTGCGCTGACCACTACCGGCCTGATCGGACCGAACGGTTTCGACTGGGCGTCAACTACTGGCCTGCACGCACCGCGATGGAGTGGTGGACAAACTTCGACGTCGCGGAGGTCGGCACCGACTTCGCACGGATCGCCGGCGCCGGCTTCGACTCGGTACGGGTGTTCCTGACCTGGGAGGATTTCCAGCCGGCCGTGAGGAAGGTGGACACACGGATGCTCGGTCGGCTCATCACTGTGATGGATCTGGCCGGAGGGGAAGGCCTGACTGTCATGCCCACTCTCTTCACCGGTCACATGAGCGGAGTGAACTGGATCCCGGCGTGGGCGCTTGGAGGGTCGGATGTCGGCAATCGTTTCCGGGTCGTGTCCGGCGGAAGGCTCACCAGAGCCGGTTTGCGAAACTGGTACACGGATTCGCAGGTTGGTGAGGCACAGGCGTTGCTGGCAGGAGAGGCGGCTGCCGCGCTGGCCGGCCACGATGCCGTTTTGGCGTGGGATCTCGGCAACGAGAACTCGAATTGCGTGATACCGTCGAGCCGCTCGTCGGCTCGGGACTGGTTACAGCGGATGACCGCGGCGATCCGCATGGCCGATCCGGCGGTTCTCATCACCATCGGCCTGCACATGGAAGACTTGGAAGAGGACCGCAGGCTCGGTCCGGGAGAAGCTGCGGAGGTGTGCGACTTCCTCACCATGCACGGCTACCCCGTCTACGCCCGCTGGGCGGAGAGTCCCACGGATGAGAACGTGTTGCCCTTCCTGGGCCACCTGACCCGCTGGCTGGGAAAGGGCCATGACGTTCTCTTCTCAGAATTCGGTTTGCCAACTTACCGTCGGGCCGACCCTGACGGGGAGCGAGCCCGCCGCGAGAGCGCGTGCGCACTCGTCGAAGAGCAGGAAGCGGCCGCTTACACGAAACGTGCCCTGTCCGCCCTCCACGAAGCCGGATGCATCGGTGCCATGCTGTGGTGTTACTCGGATTACGCCCCGGCTATCTGGGCCAAACCGCCCCTCGACGTTGCGGTGCACGAGCGTTCGTTCGGACTGTGGCGAGCCGACGGATCACCCAAGCCGTCCGTGAAAGTCGTGGAGGCGTTCGTCGACGCTGACAAGGTCGTCGGGCCTGACGACTGCGAGTGGATCGATATCCAACCGGACGAGTTCTACGCGACGCCTGGTGTGCACCTAGCGCGTCTCTACCGCCGCTATCGGACGAGTGGGGTGACTACTTCTCCGTGAGCCGGGTGAGGAGATCGTCGAGCGACACCGTAGCTATGCCGGCTCCGATGTCCGAGAACCCGTAGGGAAGCACGAGGTCGTTGCCGTGGATCATGCTGCCGCACGAGTACACGACGTTGGGCACATACCCGTCGCGTTCGTCCTCATTAGGTTCTAGCAGTGGCTCATCCAGATGGCCGATGACCCGGTAGGGATCTTCTGTGTCGAGAAGGATGGCGCCCATGACGTAACGGCGAAGAGGCCCCACTCCATGGGTGATCACCAACCATCCGGCCTCGGTCTCGAGCGGTGAACCGCAGTTGCCGAGTTGCATGAGCTCCCACGGGCGCTCGGGTTCCTGGATTTTCTCGGTCTCGAACCAGAACCGTACGTGGTCCGACATCATGAGATAGTTGTTCTCGTTGTCCTGTCGGGCCAGGGCCGCGTAGCGACCGTCGATCATCCGAGGAAAGAGCGCAATGCCCTTGTTCTGGGCGCTGGGCCCGTTGAGGGTGGCGATCCGGAACGAGACAAAGTCCGATGTCTCGATGAGTTGTGGCAAAATCTGGAAGCCATTGAAGGCCGTGTAGGTCCCGTAGTAGATCACTGAGCCATCGACGTTCGTGAACCGGACGAAACGAGCGTCTTCCATGCCGTGGCTCTCGGTTGGCCCGGCCGGAAAAAGCACTCGTTCCGAGATCTGCGACTCCGTGGCAAATGTGCTCTCGTAGTTCGAGGCGGCCAGCCAGTGGATGGTTCTCGTCGTCAGCGCCGAGATCGACCGTTCGATCCCCTGCCGGTCGAGATCCTGAATGGCGGCCTCGAGCTTCTCGAGCGTGAAATGCAAAGGGAGCGCGTTGAAGAGGCGCCTTGCGATCTCGTTGAATGCACCCAACTCCGTCAGTTTCGTGCAGAAGACCTCGTTGTCGTAGGTCGCGGAGCGGCGGTCTGCGGTCGTTGCGTAGCGGCTGGGCAGGTCGATGGTGATGTCTGTTTGCGAGTCGATCACGCCCGAGCGGAACTCGATGGAGGAGACATGACCCTCGCCGATCGCCCGCAAGCTCATCACAAAACGTTGCTCTCCGGGGCTGAGGCCGGATTGGTCAGGGGCCGGGACGAGCGACGGGTTGCCGAGGGCTGTCGCTTCGATCGAGTACTCGTGAGTGAAATAGGCACCGACGAGGTGCCGGCGTTCCAGGGACAGCCCGTCCGGGTTGTCGATGTGGTGGGCCACGATGTCGAAGTTCCGCTCGAAGACGGCGGTCAGGTCCCTGTGTCGGTATGCGAACCGATCCTGCGTGGCCCTGAGAGTTGACCCCACCTCGGCTTCCGGCATGGCCAGGATCCGGTCGATGACGAGCGCAGCTCGTGATTGCCCGTCTGGAAAGATGCGCTCGCCGGGTAGGAATGGCTTCGTGATGACGCGAGTCGAGTCGGGGGTGAAGCGCACCGCTGTTCGCGTGACGGGAATTTGGTTCATGTGGTGGCTTGCATGCTTCTGAAGATCCGCGTCATCTACCGAGGATAGAAACGCGAAAACAAAGCCTAGGCGACCGGGACGATCAAGTCACGGATCCTGCACGCGCCGCGTTTTGATCCATCGATCAGTTCCGCTTGTTGAAGCGCGGTCAGGGCGGCCAGTGTCGACTCGGCTCCCTGGTTCAGGTTGATGTGATCGGGACCCAGGCCATCCGCGCATCCCCCGGTTTGCGGGTCGTAGAGAACGGCGCCGGTGTCGTTGTCACCCACAAACCAGCGAGCCGCACGCTCAACCTGGTCCCTCCATCGATCGCCGCCCGTGAGCGACCACGCCCGGCTGCACGCGTCGGCCATGGCGGCCGCTTCCACCGGCTGCTGGTCGAATCCCGGCCGGGGTTCACCCGGTGCCCAACCACCCACCGGGGTGAAGCTGAAGTGGCCATCGAGCATTTCCGTGGACACCAACCACTCGAGCAGGTGAAGGCCGGTATCGACGAGGCGGTCGTCGGGAAGGAGTGTGCCGGCAGCCAGAAGAGCTTCTGGGATACGGGCATTGTCGTAGGCGAGCCGCTCTTCCGGCCACGGCCAACGAGCATCATCGCGCACGAGGAGGTGCCCGGAACACTGCTCCAGAATGTGCCGAGCGCGACGATGGTCGGGAGATGAGAGCAACACCTCGGTTGCCCCCAGTACCGCAAACGCGTTCGCGCGTGGAAAGGGCGAGTGGAAGTCTCGTTGCCTGTCGAACATGTCCAGCCCAGCTTCACGCATCCAGGATGCCGGACCGTTGCGAGCGATCGAACCCAGTGCCCAGAGCGCCCGTCCTTGGGAGTCGTCCGATCCGATCTCGTCCTTCCAGGACCCGTCGGAGCTGCGCCGGTTGTGGAAGCCGCCATCGGGCAGTTGAGCGTGATGAAGGAACGTCAGATAGGTCTCTGCCAGCGCGACGAGATCATGAGACGGGTTCGGTCGACGGCTGATGAGGATCAATGCCCGAGCATTGTCGTCCGTGCAGTACCCGTGCTCGGTGCGCGGGATGGTGTAGCGAGCATGCTCCCAGAGGCCCAGCGTATCAGTCATCCGTCGCAGATGATCGAAACGAGGCTCCGGTAGAGAAGCGACGTGGCTCAGGTCGGCTACGAGGTCTGATCGGGCAGGGTGCTCTCTCACGGCGAGGCGACCGTAGGAGGCTTCAACCGACCTTGGCGGGGAACTTGGGACTTCGCGCGAACGCGTGGCCGTAGTGAGGGTTAGGACCACCCGATGTCGGGCGACCAACTTGGCTGCCATGCGATCGTATTGGCGGGCGATGGTGGGCCAGTAGAGCGTCGAACCTATGAGGCGAGCCCTCCGGGCCATCCGGGCCGCCAGGGAGGGATGGGTCAAGACCTTTCGGACGGCGGCCGTCAACGCGATCGGATCGCGGTGCGGCACGACGATTCCGGCACCGGTACGCAGGAGTTCAACGGCGTGGGGGAAGGCGGTAGCGACAACCGGCTTGCCTGCCGCGATGGCTTCCACCAGCACACCCGAGGTGACCTGCTCGATGGACTCGTAGGGAAGCACGACAAGATCGGCTCTGCGGACAGCGACGGCAAGCGCGTCGATGTCGAGATACCGCGTATCGAATTCGACGACATCATCCAGTCCGAGATCGTGGACCCGGTCGGCGAGTTCGCTGAGATACGCACCGTCCTGAGAAGCTCGGATCTTGGGATGCATCTCGCCCAGAATGACATAGCGGGGAAGGGGACGAAGGTCCTGAAGGCCTGCGAAGGCGTCGATCGCTGTCTCCAAACCCTTTCCTGGGCCGATGAGGCCCCATGTGAGCACGACAGGTCGGGTTCCATTCGCCAAGGACGGGCCTCCAAAGCCGACTGTCGCTCCGTGGGGGACTACTCGAACCTTCGTCGCATCGACCTCGTAGCCGTTGATGAGCCGCCGGCGGGCGGTATCGCTCATCACAATCGTCCGTTCCGCCAGGGCGACGACTTTCTCCAGGATGGACCGTTGGTTTGGACTGGGTTGGCTAAGCACTGTGTGGAGCGTGACGACCGCCGGGATTTGGAGGCCTGAGAGCAGATCGAGCACTTCGCTGCCATCGGGTCCGCCATAGATCCCATACTCGTGCTGGGCGAGTACCAGGTCGAAGGAATTGAGTGCTTCGATCGCGCCCACGAGGGAGACACGGTCGCCGTTGAGGTGTTCGTATACGACTTCCGGTCTGGGCTCACCGCGATGCTTGTCCACCAAACTCACCACGCCGAGCCTTTCGTCTGAGCCACGCGTGTCGGAAATCGCGTCGCGCAAGGAGGCCGTGAACGTTGCCAACCCGCACAATGTGGGCGGATAGGTGCTCAAGAATCCGATTGAGGGAAGTTCTCCGTCGTGTCTCATGAAGTATCCACCTCCTCAGACGCTCGTTGATGGTGCCGGTGGCTGATTCCGCAGCAGTCGCTCATGTGGGCGGAGTAGGTGAACTCCGGGCGGACTCCGCGCGAACTATGAGGAGCCGAAGTTAGGGCCGTTTTCTACACAAAGTCTACAGTGAAGCTTCGGACTACCGATAACCGAGGTCACCGTCGCAGGCCGGCCGCAATCAGTGATCTTGCATCCGGCGGACCGCATCCGCCAACCGTTGACGACGTCTGCCATTGGACGGGTTCCGAGCATTCGAACGGCCGCGCAGCGCCCGGTCATCGGGGATCTGGGGCGCTGCATCAGTCATCCACATTCACCGGCATACGCGTGATTCTAGGGCTTGGGGACGACGATGTCCGGGCTTGAGTCTCTGTGGCGCACCTGCCGGGAATCGTCTGTGGAGGAGTCCACCGACGCACGTCAGGCCCCGGGTATGTCGCGATCCTGGGAGGCGTGCTTCTCTGGGTCGTCGAGACGGCCTGACACGCTGTCGACCGAGCGGAGCTCACCGGTACGGGCCTCTTGGATCGCGTAGTCGATCGCCGGATCGTAGATCTTGGTGATTCCCTCAGGTCCTCGCTTGCTTCGATAGGTGATCCAGCCGCGTCGATCTGCCCATACGGCGAGGACGTGCAGTCCGTAGAGGGCCGCCGCCAGGAGCGTCATGGCCAGAAAGACAATGGCGGCATAAACCCATCCCATGAAGCCAGTATGGCTGATTCGCGCCTCGGGCGGTCTGAACCGAGTTACCTGCAGAGTATGTCTCGGGGACGATTGGTGAGTCCTCCGAAAGCGTCGGCGACGCTGCCCGCTCCTTCCTCGAGAGCACCTTCGGGTTGTTCGGCGATAGACCCGGGAAGCTTGTCTTTGAGGAAACCGAGGACCGTCTCGAGTACCTGCTGTGCCTTGTCCTCAGGAATACACACCTTCGTCGTACGGGTTTGCCGATCTCGTTCATACAGCTTCTTATCGTGATAGGAGGCTGCGGCGTACAGCTGATTGGAGCCCTGCAACCAGTGTCATCCGTCCCATATTGTCGTCTCATTGCGCGTCGATAGTCTCGCCAACAGCCACATAATGTGGCAGGATACAGTCAGGCAAGCCGAGGAGGACTGGCAATGGCGATGTCGGAGGAGCACAAAGCGGCCCTGGCTCAGGGCAGGAGAGAAAGTCGGATGATCAAAGGGTATCTCGAGGTGCTCAGGAGCCGCCGTCCCGGCCGGCCCATTACTCGCGAATCACTGCAGCGTAAGCTCGGTAATTTAGACAACAAGATCGCAGTCGAAGAGGATGCTTTGAGGAAGGTCGAACTCATCCAGCAGCGCATCGAGACCGAACAAGCGCTCAGCGCGGTGTCCGAGTCTCCCGATGTGGCTGCTCTCGAGGCCGGGTTCATCGAGGCGGCGAAGAGCTACTCGGAGAGAAAAGGGATCAGTTATTCGGCGTGGCGGCAGATTGGCGTTCCGGCCGATGTGCTGCGAAAGGCAGGAGTCCCGCGCACGCGCAGGACTTAGCAGAACCTAGTCCCACCCCAGTTCGTGCAGGCGACGCTCGTCGAAGCCGAGATGGTGAGCGACCTCATGCAGCACCGTCATTCTGATCTCGGCTCGCAGGTCCGAACCTGAGAGACCGAGTTCGAGGTGGGGCAGGCGGAAGATTGTGATCCTGTCCGGAAGATATCCTGTGTAGTCGATACCGCGCTCGGCCAGAGAGACACCTTCATAGAGGCCGAGAAGACCCGGTTCATTTCCCGGAGGTCGTTCCTCCACGACGACGGCCAGATTCTCGATCTGGTCGAGAATATCCTCTGGGATCTCGTCGAGGGCAGCGTCGACGACGGACTCGAACTCCGCTCGTGACATCCGTATGGGAGCCTGGTGCATGGTAGGTAGTATGCCTCGGCAGGGGCGATTAGCTCAGCGGGAGAGCGCTGCCTTCACACGGCAGAGGTCACTGGTTCGATCCCAGTATCGCCCACGGCCTGGATCCATTGCGGTGCAGTGGGCTCCGGTCGCTCGCGTCGACGTATCGCCAAATCCTGTGGATTGGGGCGTGTGGTCAGGCGGCGTCCCTTGTGTTGTCGGTCCTTCTTTCGATTCGGTTTCCGTCTTCGAATTCGATGCCGGCTCGCACCTGGGCGACGAGTTCGGGGCTGTTGACCTTGCGCCACCGGTCTTGGGTGGCATCGATGAGCTTGTAGGCCTTCACCAGGCCTTGGCGACGGCTCCTGGCATCTTTCGTGACTTTGGTTCTGGCTCTTGCGGTCGCGAAGGTGGATTCGATCGGATTCGTATCGGGTATGAAATGGGTGGCACCCTTGGCGCGCGTACCGGTTCGGCGTCTCAGGTTCGAGATGTTTGCGGCTTGGCCGCACGGGTGCAACCAGTTCGCCAAAGCCGTGACGCGAAGCGTTGTTGCGCATGGCACGAACCATGTCGGCGGCGATGCCGGTTCCGCGGTAGACAGGATCGACGGCGATCTCCAGTGCCGACACTGCGGTCGGTTCGCGCCCTTCGAGACTGTCGAGGCACGACCATCGAATGACACCGTCCCAGCCGTCAGACGGCAGAGTCGGGCGCTCGATGTCGACTCCCATGGCGAAGGTGACGCAGAAGCTACGAGCTGCGATGTGGTCGCCGTCGATGGCCACGAGCGTCCAGTCGCTCCAACGGGATTCGATATTGTCGTAGCAGAGATCCGCAACTGGATCATGGCGCATGAACTTCGGCCATACCGACAGGAGGTCCCACAGCTTCGGAGCCGGGTCCGGCCGGGAGGCAAGCGTCACAATCTCCACGAATACTCACCCTCCTGCGCAATGCCGAGCTCGCAACACACCGGCAACAGAACGCGCCTCGGCAACCCACAGAACTCGCTGCACACTCGCAATGACCTGTCGAGGCCTCAGGATTCATGCACGGCTCGACGGTGGCATCGGCTCCTGGGTTTGACCCGGGTACAGAGGTTCCGGAGGTCCCGCGTCTTGGCGTGCCCCGGTCGAGTGCGTGATCTGCTCGGAGCGGTGTCGAAATGTTGCGACCACATCGCTCCCACATGAAACCGGAAGACAACGCGAAGAGATGAGAGGCGGAAAGGCTTTCTCGCCGGGGTTGGCAGTGTCGGTCTTGTCGAAGAGCCGCTCCTGTAACCGCTCAGAAACCCTCACACGTCAGAGGTCACTGGTTCGATCCCGGCATCGCCCACGATCGAAAACCGCCCCTTCCCGGGTGGTTGCGCCCAGCCGGCACTGCTGGGAATCGGGAGATCTCGCTGGAAGTGGTCGGCGCTGGACACGAAGGTTCTCGAGGCGCCAATCCTCGCCTCATCGGTGCGTCATCGCGTCACGTTCTCAGGGGTCTGAGATCGGCAGTCTGGCGGTTCCATGGCGGTGCTAGCATTTTATGGCAGCCGACCGATGGATCCGCAAGAGCGCCTGGTCTCGGGTTTCGACTGTCAAGACGAACATGGGGAAGACATGATCGTGCAATCTTGGGAGGAGATCTCGTGATCGGTCGGAACGTAGAGACAGACTGGACGTTTCATGTCCGCAATGTGATCAAGGTCTTCGGGGATGTGCGGGCCAACGACGGGATCACATTGGAGGTCCATCCGGGTGAGGTGTACGGGTTGCTCGGACCCAACGGAGCCGGCAAGACGACGCTCGTGAAGCAGATCATCGGTCTGCTGAAACCCACTTCCGGGGAGTTGACGCTCGGTCCGTACGATCTTGTCGAGAACCCGGACGCTGCTCGCCAACTCTGCTCCTACCTGCCGCAAGCCCAAATGCCGATCGACTCCTTCAAGACCAGGAACGTGATCGCGCTGACGGGAATGATCCGTGGCGGCGATTCCATGACGGTGCGGAAACGGGCCGACGAACTCATCGAGGAGCTCGATATCGGTGAGTGGGCCGACACGATCGGAGCCAAGCTCTCCGGTGGTGTGAAGCGTCTTGTCGGGTTCGCCATGGTGACCGCCTGGCCGGGCCGGGTGGTCATCATCGACGAACCGACCAACGACGTGGATCCGCGTCGCCGCCGGTTGCTGTGGGAACAGATTCGCCGGCTCGGTGATCAGGGCGCGGCGGTGTTGTTGGTGACTCACAACGTGCTCGAGGCAGAAAAGTCGGTCGATTGCCTGGCGATCATCGACGAGGGTCGCCTGATCGCGGAGGGCACGCCTTCGTCGCTGAAGTCGGAGGACCGCGGTCGTATGCGGCTGCAGTTGATGATCGTGCCAGGGCGGGAAACCCCGGAGATGCCGGCGTTCATCGAGGACCACACCAGGGTGGGCAACAACGTGATGACCGTCTTGGCCGAGACCGACTCGGCGCACGCGATCGGCTGGGCACAGGAGCTGATCGGCTTGGGCATCGCCGAGGAGTACGCCCTGGCGGCCACGACCCTCGAGGACGTGTACATCCGGCTGACCGGCCGTACCTCCGAAGACCTCCACGCGAAACCCCCGGCATGACGGCGCAGGAGGCAAGCGTGGTGACGTACGCCCCGGTGCGTTCCGGGGTTGGTCGCTGGGTGCGGAGCTATCTGATGATGACCCGCTGGGAGATCGAGAGCCTGCGGCGCGAGTTCCCGCTGATCGTCGCTCTGCAGATCGTGATCGGCGGCGGTTTCGCCCTCGGGATCGGCCTCTTCTTCGATCAGATGCCGGCCCGCAACGCGCTGTTCCTGTCCACCGGAGTGGCGGTCGTGACCTTGATCACCATCGGGATGGTTCTCGGGCCGCAACTCGTCAGCAATCAGAAGACGGCCGGAACCTACGATTTTCTTTGGTCACTACCGGTGCCCCGCACCACACAGGCGGCCGCCTGGCTGACCGTCAATTCCATCATCGCCATACCGGGCATGGTGGCGGCGCTGGTCATCGCCGACGCGAGGTACGACTTGTCGCTCCATGTGTCGGCGGCGATAGTTCCGGCGGTGTTGCTGACCATCGGTACGGCCACCCTGATCGGGTACGCGTTTGCCCATGCCGTTTCGAAACCGATGGTCACTCTGATGATCACCCAGTTGCTCGTCTTCACCATTCTCGGATTCTCACCCATCAATTTCCCGCCGGAGAATCTTCCCGGCTGGCTGGCAGCGGTGAACGAATGGCTGCCCTTCGAGCACATGGCGGCGGTGGTCCGTGCGGCGCTCACCGACGGCCTCGTGGACAACGTGATGCGCTCCTACCTCATCCTCGGCATCTACGCCGCTCTGTCGACGATGGTGGCCGCCTGGGTGATCGGAAGGAGGCGCTGATGGCAAGCCGCGACCTGTCCGTGACGTCAACCGGCGTTCTCACCGTCGACTCCTTGACGGTGACGACCGGCCTTCGTCGCTGGCTGCGCAGCTACACGATGATGTTGCGGTTCGACGTGCGCGGGCTCGGACAATGGCTGGCCTTCGGGTTCTTGATACAGATCCTGATGGGCGCCGGGTTGGCCGTCATGTACGGGTTCTATCTGGGTGATGTGACGCCGGCGGTCGGTACCTTCATGGCGAGCGGGGTGCCGGCGATCGCCCTCATCCCCATCGGGTTCGTCATGATCCCCAACATGGTCGCCGAGCAGCGCATCTCTCAAACCTACGATTTTCTCTGGTCGCTGCCAGTCCCCAGGATGGCGGCCGCAGCATCGACCTTTACCGTCTTCACCCTGATGGCCCTACCCGGCGTGGCAGTCGCGATCGGTGTCGGTGCCTGGAACTACGGTGTGCGGCTCGACGTGTCGCCGATGATCATTCCGGCAGTGCTGCTCACCTCCCTCATGGCCACCTCGGTCGGGTTCGGTATGGCTCACGGCGTCAAGAATCCGGTCGCGGTCAACTTCCTGGCCAACATGATCGTGTTCTTCGTGCTGCTGTTCACGCCGATCGTCGTGCCGATCGCCCAATTCCCGGACTGGTTGGCTTCGATCCACCGGGTTCTGCCCTTCTACCACATGGCGCAGGTGATCAGGGATGCGCTCACCAGCGGTCTCGTCGCCGATGTGGGGCTGAGCTACCTGGTGCTGGGCGCCTGGACGATCCTCGGGTGGTTCGCTACTGCGTGGGTGGTCGGGCGACGTGGTTGAAGTACCGACCGACGGGGCTGCCATCGTGAGCACCCCATCCTGGAGTCACGGTCGACAGCTGGAAAGCGTACGGGAACCGAAGGCATTCTCTTGACCGACCGCTGCCGGCTCACGGCCACCCACGAGTGACCGGCACGCCTCCTCGGGGCGGGCCTCACCGGTCGCCTGGCGGCGGGGCACATCGAGGCCGGGCACGCCGATCCCTGCACCCGGGCGATCTTGTCGGGCAACTCCGGCCGCCCTTTGGGACAGACAACGTGGAGGCGCGCCATGTTGGGAGCGGTGAGGGAGCATGAACCGGGACACGGCGTCGGCCTGGGTGCCGTCGGCGAGATCGAGATCAAGGCGCCTGCGGGCTGCGCACAGCCGGTTGCGCGGCGCCGACACTCGGTGGCATCTTGGTGTCCGGCGAACTCTGGGGTTGCTTCTCTTCGACGAAGCCGACGGTCTGTTCGATCAGGTTCTCGGCAGCACAGCGACTGCACAGCGCCTCGTCCTCGGTGAGGATGATCGCGGGATCGGCGCATCGGGTGCAAGGCAGATACGTCATCGGACCGCCTCCATGCGCCGAGAGGAAAGCGTAGGTGGGGGAGTCGATCCGAAGAGACCGTTGCCGACCCGGCGACGCAGGTCGGTGCGAGTGGTCGGCCCGAAACTCAGCTCGCCACATGCGCTGCAGACCGAGCGCCGAAGATCGGCGCCGATCCGGGTCGTACAAAAGGTGTGGTGGTGGACAGCTTTGCTCATGGCGTGAAGATCGGCGGGGGTCGGGTCGGCCTGGAGCATGGTTCGCGACACGTACAGGGGGACTAGTGCGTTGGCCGGCAACGTCGCGCCTGCACTCCCCACCATCAAGAGCATCGCAAATGTGTGTGCGGATGCAGGTCTTTGCATCGAAACCTGCCCTACCCGTTCGCTCCTCCGCTGGAGGTCCGTCCGTTTCTCGGTACGTGAATCTGCCTTGGTGCCGAGCGATGACGCACCGATCGCCGAATCGTGCGCGACAGCGACCCACTCCACCGTGTGGAACGGCGCGCTACGGTGCCTGACATGCCGATGGGCGTCATCCGTATCTCAGCCAAAGCCGTGATCGTCTCAGACGGAGCCATCTTGCTCACCCGCAACCTGCATCCGGACGATCCCGACGGCGACTTCTACCTGCTGCCAGGTGGAGGTCAGCGGCACGGGGAATCGCTGACCGCCTGTCTTCGACGCGAAGTCCGTGAAGAAACCGGCTATCCGGTAGCCGTCGGCGATGTGCTCTGGATCAGGGACTACATCGGTGCGAACCACGAGTTCGCCGAGCACGAACGTGACGTCCACCAAGTCGAGGTGATGTTCTCCTGTTCGATCGATGCGACGGCAGACGTGTCTGAACCGACCGAGCCGGACTCGTGGCAGCTGTCGGTGGACTGGGTACCGATTGCGGGCGTGTCCCGGCTCCGCATCTTCCCATCCGCTCTTGTCCCACACGTCGTTGCGCTGGCCGCTCATGGCTCGCACGGGCCGCACTACCTGGGTGATGTGAACTGATCCCGTCGACGTGCTTGGCCGACCGCGGCATCGCGGTCACCGTTCCCCTTTTCGCGGGAAATGCGAGCCTTCTCCTTCTCGACGGTGACAAGACGTTCGGTCACGAGTATGTCGAGGATCAAAGTTTCGTTCGCACCCGCTTCGGTGGAGACCAGGCTCGCCGAAACGGTCCGCGAGACGATTGGTTCGCAGGGGCCACCTCGCGTATGGTGGTGTCCGTTGGTTGTGGGTTGGTATTCTGCGGTGAGGTTTCGGGCAGGGACGGTTCGGGTGTGCAACGCCTTCCCCGGAGGGCGGTCGGGAAACGAGAGTTCGTAAGCCCGGACCCGGTCAGCCGCCTGGTTCTCGGGGTGCCTGTGACGCCACCGGTTCGAGGGTGACCGTGTGGGTACACTCGCGTTCCCGGGCTTTGAGGCATTCATCCGTTGAGGGAGTCAGCTGGTAGGTCAGGCCCAGGGCATCGAGCCAGCCGGTCATTCGGGCGAAGATCCCACATCCGAATCCGTCGGTCACGGCCGCTCGCGAGGCATTGTCATAGGCAAAGCAGCGCCCGACGCTCAGTGTAAACGCATCGTCGCCGACCTTGGCCAGGTCGTATTCGAGCAGGTCGGGACCGAGCAAGCCGATGAAGGTTTCTTGGGCCAAGAGGCACTCGTCGACGCCGGTCACCCGTGGCAACTGCAGGGCGCGAGCGATCCGTCGAGCCTCTGCCTTGCCGACTTCACGGGCGGCGATGCGATTGAGGCGGTTCGCGACCTGCAGGCCGCATTCGGCGACGACCGCCATGAACCAGCGCGCGTCGTGTGACATCCAGCACTTGACGAGCAGTGCTTCGCGTTCAGCCGGTGACAGCCGAGCGAGGATGTCGTCCGCCTTCTCGCTCAGGGCCCGCCTCAGATCCTGTTGGCTGTCCATGGGCTCTCTTCCTGTTGGGTTTCCCCCATGCTGACACACCAAGGTCGCCGAGGATGGACCAACGGGAGGTCGGCACGAACCGACTCCTTCCGGGGACCGATCGTCCGCCTCATGAAGGCTTGGCGGCCGACCGGCACGACGAGGTGACTCCGGCGGTCGAACCAGCAACCGGTGAGAAGGAAACCAACGAGGCCGACTCGACATCATCGATGTATCACCTCGCTGGACATGACGGTGCGCCCCGAGTTCGTCCCTGATGACGAGTGCGCGTGACAAACACCACCTTTTCTTTTTCGTACCAATTCCACTGTCGGTGACCCTTCCAACCCGATGCCAGACATCACTCTGGAACATACACTGCCGGGCGTTGAGGCTGCGGGTCCTCTCAAGGACTAGAACCTCCAGAAAACCTGGATCGATTCAGTCTGGTTGAGACCGATCGATGAGCCTTCGACTTCTGTCACTGGTACGACGGTGGAGAGATGTCCACGACGCAGCAGTCCGGTAGCGTG
>BDSU01000035.1 GCA_002897675.1 bacterium BMS3Abin02
TTCGGTCGATCTACCCGCCGGTCACCCCTACACCAGCCTCGACAGCGCCACCCTCCACCGACTCGACGTTGCCTGCCCTGCCGGCCCACCGGGAGGGTTCGGCGCCTGGGACCCCGGTGATGGCGTCGGGAGCCCGTGAGGCGACCAAGGCTACGGCTACCCGGGGCCCCATGACCATCGATTCCGTGAACCAACAACCCAGGATGCGCGGAGCGAGAGCAGAGGAACCATCCGAATACCCGCCGGTCTTCGAAAGGAGGAGGCCTGAGACGACTTCGGGATGTAGCTCGGGGATCTACGCCGGCAACGAGGCAACATCCGGTTCGACACGAACGAGATGAGCGGACTCTGCTCCACCAAGAAGAAGATTGTCGCTCGGCATGAACTCGGTTGGCCAAGTCGCCGCCGCGGTTCACGCCCGACCAGCATCAGTCACAGCATCCCTCAAAAGGCAGCCACATCAACGTGGCAGACAATTCATGAACACGCCTCACATCGGTGGTGGCGCTCCTCTCATCCGAGTCACCTCAGCCCTTGGATTAGCTGCCCGGGAACGGCAACCGAATGGGTCGCACGGTGTCTGCATCATGGCCGATCAGCCTGGCAGGGGTCCGCCTGGCCGCGAACCGAATCCCGGAGCAGCGCAAACACATGTCCAGAGAAACCATCTGGATATCGACCACTCGACAAAACGAGAGAGGCGCCCCATGAGACGAACAATCGTGGTATTAGTCGGGCTCGCGATGGTAATTGCCACAATGGCCGCGCCGGCCCTGGCGTCCATATCATGCGGGCCAGACAAAGGTGTGCAGATCTGGACAAGCTCGACGGCGGATGCCTATCACATCTGGACGGCATTCGGTCAGGTACACAGCCGAATCTACTTGGATCCGGGGTACCGCCAGACGGATACGCACGTGACCAGCGTTTCCTCCGTGCTATACGGCAGTGTCAGCGGCCAATGGTCTGGAGGGACGTTCTGTGCGACAACTTGGATAATCAACTCGCTTGAACAGTAGGAGGTACATCGTGTCGGCCTCGATCGATGAGCGCAGCGACTCGATGAGTCGCTGGAAGGTGCGACGGGTCTTCGTCGGACTGCTGGGTGTTGATCATGACATTCGCTTTGCCCGCCGATGCCATCACCTGTCTTCCGGGCCAGACGGTGAGGATCTGGAGCAACACCGACGCATTGGTGGTCCACCACAATTGGGATGGCGGCACACGAACCTACCTCTTCGGTGGATACCGAGTGACCAATACTGAAATGCGGATAACAGCGACGTCCATCTCCCACGGCCCAGCCAGCTACTTCTACGGCGGAACCTACTGTGAATGCAATCAGTCGCCCTGTGTCGAGTAGGAAAGAGCGGTGCCCTTACTGGGCGGCAGGACTGGCTCCGATCGTTGCACTCGTGTTGGCAGCGTGCACAGCTGGTACCGGAGACACGCAGACAACGACAACCGTGGCCGTCCCGATGAATGTCGCGACCTCCACCACGACGCCTGCCGCGACGGGATGGTCCTACCCCTCCTCTGAGGCCGAGAGGGAGGCGATCGGCGCAAAGATCCTTACTTGTATGGAAGAGGCGGGGTTCCCTGGGCGAGAACACCCCGATGGGGGCTACCAGTTCGACTACCCTCCAGACCAGGCCGAACCGTTCCAGGATGCCCTCGAACGTTGCGAGACCGACTCGTTCGGGTTCAATCCCAACGACGTACAACCGTCACTGTCCGATTCGCAGCTCAAGGCGTACTACGAGGCGCTCCTGGAGACCGCCACATGCCTCGAAGGACTCGGGTACGAACCGCCTGCCGCTCCATCTGTTTCGACATTCGTAGAGTCGGGCGGGGCCATTTGGCATCCCTACTCGGTTTTCGGTCAGGGCGGTGTCGCCCCGTCAGCCGAGGAGTGGCGTCAGGTGAATGAGGCGTGTCCCCAGCCTTCCCCCTACGGATAGCAGACGCTGAGTAGCCCCGGAAGCAGGCGCGGCCTGATGAAGGGCGCCTCCCGCCGCGTGTTGACTACGCAGTAAGCGCCGGCGATGCCCACAACTCCTGCACCGATTCGGTTCTGTGAACCGAAAACCCAGGATGCGCAAAGTACTGGACAGCCGATGGAAGACGGACAGAACCGAAGACCTCCGTGATCGTGAAACCAACCACGCGCCGCCGGGACCGGCAGCGCGACCGCACCCCCACGCCACTCGACCAAGGAAAGGAGTACCTATGAGACGTATAGAAGACGGCAGAAGAGAGGAACGAATGGGCACGATGCACGGCTGGGTGTCGCTACTCACCGTTCTCGCGATCGTGCTGGCGTTTACGGTGATCCCCGCACAAGCGGCCGAAGCTCTGAGCTGCTCGACGGGCGATGTCGTGTGGATAAAGAGCAACACGACGATAAACGCCGGCCACGGATGGAACTCTGGATACAACTACTTCCCGTCCGGTGGTTGGCACACCACAGTCACCCAGAAGCAGAACTCCGGGATAACCTGGATCGACACTGACGGAGTCCTCTACAGTGGCCAGATTTACTGCAGCTATCCGATCTAGAGGCGCGCTGGGAGCGGTGACCATTGTGGTGCTTGCCGCTCTCAACGCCTGTAGCACCAGTCCCGTCGGCGGTGTCAGCACACCCAACGATTCTACGGGTACGACACCCACGACGCTCTCAGCTCAGGATTCAGAATTCATCCAACCCGACTCCGAAGAAGCCCTCCTCTTCATGAAGAAGTGTGTCGAAGAGCAAGGCTGGATCGTGGAAGACATCTCCGGAGGAATCCACATAAAGTATCGACCTGAGCAGCAAGTCGAAGCGGCTGCTGCGATAAGGGAGTGCTCGAAACAATCGCTGGGACTTGCACCTGGTGAAACCGTCCCCCCGCCCAGCGATCGTCAAGTCCGCGACTACTACCAAGCTTTGGTCAATGCCAGGGAATGCTTGGAAGCGAGAGGATTCGATCTGAGTGACCCCCCGACCCTCGACTCCTATCTGGAAAAGGGCATCGGCTCCTGGGATCCGTACGGTGAGGTTCTCACCGTCACCGGGATGGGTCCGAGCGAATTCGACACACTCACTCGAAAGTGCCCACAACCCCAGCTCTACCGCTGAGTGAGACGGAGGTATTCCTTCATGCATCCGAAGTCCGACAGGAGACCGACGGCTTGGGTTGGACGTGTGGCTATCGCCGCACTGGTGCTGGTCACTGTTGTCGGTTGCACCAGGAGCGCTGACCGGGGCGAGGTCCAAGCGTCGGGAAGAACACCGTTTGCACCGGAGTCTGTCGAAGCCATGCAGGCCATCGCCAGCTGCCTTCGCGATCGAGGGTTCGCCGCCGAGGTGGCAACGGGAGGAGGCATCCAGCCCGGGATCGACATACCCGTTGGGGGCCAAGAACCACAGGCCATGGAGGACGCCTTTGAAGCATGCCAAAGCGAGTTGACAGCGGCCGGCGTCATCGAACCAGTATCTCGGTTCTCACCTACCCGGCTGGAACGCTTGTACCGAGACTATCAGGATGCGGCCGCGTGCCTGAGAGATCTCGGCTACGACGTCCCGGAGGCTCCCTCGCTCGAGGCATTCATCGAGACGAATGCGGCCGCGTGGGATCCATTCAGCGACGTCCCGGCCACTCGAAGCGATCAGGAACGGGCGTACGGGGAGTGTTGGGACTATTAGACCGCCGGTTCTGTGAACCGAATACTGGGGCGACGTCACACCCTGACCGTTCCCGATCCCCCGGTCAGAGGCACAGGCGTTCGGAAGGGAGGAGCAGCAGTGCACCTGCCGACTGATCTGTCGGTGGCTGCCGGCAGAGCGCCAGCGAAGCCCCTCAAAGCCGGAAAGCGCCATCCCGCGTTTATCCCGCGTCCGCTGCCGATCGTAGCGGTTCATAGCAGTTTGCTCAGCGCTCTGACCTGCGCTTTTGTCCGTCCCAGTCCACCCCAGACTCCCCGGCCAGCGTTCGGGACGCTGAGGTCGCCGGTTCGAATCCGGCCGTCCCGACTCAGAAACACCAGGTGAGGGCCGCCCACGAGGGCGGCCTCTGGTTTCTTGGGTCGGTCCCATCGCGCGTCCATCGCGCATTTCAGGCGAGTCCGCGGCCCTGGTTTCGTTGGTGAAGGAACCGCCGGCCGAGGCGTTCTGCCGCTGTCCGATCGGCTTCGATGGTGGCTTGGGCGTAGATGGCCCGGGTGAGTCTCGGGTCGGTGTGGCCGAGTCGTGTCTGGGCGGTCTTCATGTCCGTCGAGAGTCTGAGTTCCTGTGCCTGCCTGAGAGCCGTATCGTGTTCCCGCTCGGGCCGCGTCCGTTTGGGTGCCGCGTCGAGGGAGCTCACGATTCAACTGTCACAACCAGCAGGGCCGTGCGATATACCACCAGGCATTCGACCCGGATCGAGAAGGTGACGACCGGACCACGAATTGCATCTACAGCACAACGCTCACCATTACCCGAAGAGGCTCAAGCACGCAATGAGGAGCAGAAGCGAACGTCGAGGCTCGGCGATGACCCCGAACGCACTGCTCGGCCGGACGAATGCTGGTGCCTCGACAGTCAACCTCTGCTGCGTCCTCCGCCTCGACGCGCCTCAGCGGATGTGCTTTGGTTGCACGGTCTTGTGAGCGACTGGAGTCGGTGTCGACACCTCGAACGCTACCGGCCAAGGCCTCAGATCCCGTCATGCGCTTACTGCTCCGTCCGTCCCGGTGGCGCGACAACACGGCAATGGCCGGTGTCATCCGGGAGATCGTCTTCGGAGCCGAGGATGGCGCCGTCCAGAACACCGCCCTCATCGCCGGCATGGTCGGAGCGAATCTCACCAACCGGGTCATCGTCATCGCAGGCCTCATCAACGCCATCGCAGGTGTCATCTCGATGGCCATAGGCACGATCTTCGGCATCCAGACCTGAACCCATCCCGTTGGCAAGCCGGTGGACGCTCTTCCGATCGTGAGCACATTGGAGGACGATCTGAACGGTTCCGGATTCGTCTGAAACTGCTGGGTCTGAGTCCGACCTCGTCACCGGCGCCACTTTTGACTTTTCCCCCCTAGTTTCGCTGTCAGCCACCCCGTCAGCCGGACGACCAAAGGCTCACGAGATGTCGAGAGTGCGGGTCTTCTCAAGGAATGGAACATCCGGGAAACCCGGATCGGTTCACACGCCCGAGGTTGGCACAGGAACAGCCGGCGGGAGTGCAGGGCTGTCGAGATGAGTACACGATTCCGTGTACTCATGTAGTATGGGTCTATGGAAGTTCAGATCGTGTGCGACCCCACGAAGCCGGCTTTGAGGGACCGCCCGCTGATCGATTCCGGCCAGGCCGAGCGGATCATGAAACTGTTCAAGATGTTGGGAAATGCAGGGCGGCTGCGGGTCGTTCATGCTTTGGAGCGCGCCGGCGAGCTCTACCTGTCGGATCTCGCCCGACAGGTGGGGATGACCCCTCAGGCTCTCTCCAACCAGCTGACACGGCTGGTGGACCAGGGGATCGTCACGTCCCGCAGGGCAGGCAACAACGTCTTCTACCGGATCGCCGACCCTTGCGTGACGAGTCTGCTCGACCTTGCGATCTGCTTGAGCGAGGAGGCGGGCGTCGCGGCGTCCACGACCGAGCGGGTGTCATGACCGAGATCCCCGTCCGCGGCGAGGAGGCGACCACCAGGACCCGCTTTCGGGTGAGCGAGGGATCGTGTGTGGACTGTGCCGGCGACGTGGCCGGGGCTGTGCAGCGGCTGCCGGGAGTTCGACATGTCGAGGTGCTGTCGGCAGCGGGGGTGGTCACGGTCGAGCACGACACTCGGGTGAGCGCGGCCGACATCCGCGGGGTTGCGGCCCGGTGTGGTCTCGGCCTGGTGCCGGCGCAGACCACGGTACAGGAGCAGAAGCGTTCCTGGTGGCGGCGGCCGAAGCTTCTGGCGCTGGCCGGCGCTTCGATATTGCTCCTCGCCGGCCTGGCCGCCGGCAAGTTGATTCACGCGGAGATCCTCGCCACGGTGCTCTACGCCGCGACGCTCGCCATCGGTGGGTTCTACCCTGCACTGAGTGCCGTCCGGTCGCTTCGTTCCCGCCGCCTGACGATCTCCACCCTGTTGGTAGTGGCCGTGGTCGGTGCGGTGGCCCTCGGAGTGCTCGAAGAGGCCGCCCTGCTGGTGGTGGTGTTCTCCCTCGGGGAGGTGCTGGAGGACTATGCGGCCGACAGGGCTCGAGGTTCCATCCGGGCGCTGATGGCTCTGACTCCGCCCATAGCCTGGGTGAAAGGTCCCGATGGATCGCTCGAAGCGGTACCCGTGGAGGCGCTGGTACCCGGCGACCCGATCGTCGTTCGGCCCGGTGAGCGGATCCCCACCGATGGACGCGTGATCTCGGGAGGCTCCTCGGTGGATCAGAGCCCGGTGACGGGCGAGTCCGTCCCAATCCAGGTCAGCCCCGGCTCAACGGTGTTCGGTGGCACCATCAACGGCAACGGCGCCCTGGAAGTCGAAGTCACCTGTGAGTACGCCGACACCACATTGGCCCGGATCATCCAGCAGGTCGAGGATGCGCAGGCGGCCAAGGGCCAGGCCCAGCGCTTCGCCGACCGTTTCGGGGCCGTGTACACGCCGGCCATGTTCGTGCTGGCCGGGTTCGTGGCTCTCGTTCCTCCACTCCTCGGCGGGGACTGGCGAGAGTGGATCTACCGGGGTCTTGTGGTGCTCGTGGTCTCCTGCTCCTGCGCCCTGATCATCTCGGTCCCTGTGTCGGTCGTGGCCGCCATCTCCCGTGCAGCCAGGGACGGCGTGCTCATAAAGGGTGGCGTGTACCTGGAGACGCTGGGTGGAATCCGGGCAGTGGCCTTCGACAAGACCGGCACCCTCACCAGGGGTCGCCCCCAGGTGACTGACGTCGTAGCTCTCGAGGACCACGGGTCCGACGAGGTGCTCCGCCTGGCTGCAGGCGTGGAAGCGGCAAGCGAACATCCCCTCGCCGAGGCCATCCTTCGAGCCGCCAAAGACCGGGGCATCCGCTGGGAACGGGGACGTGACCTCCACGCCGTCCCCGGCGTGGGAGTCGAGGCCACCGTGGACGGGCGGCGACTCTTCCTTGGGAGACCCCACGGCGCGAAGGGCGAGGACTCCAACGTCACAGAGCGCGCAGCCAGGCTCGAAGCCGAAGGCAAGACGGTCGTCGTACTCACCGAAGGCAGCCACCACTTCGGGATCCTGGCCATCGCCGATCAGCTCCGAGACAACGTGCCCGCGGTCGTGACCTCTCTCCGCCGGCTGAATGTGCGCCACCTGCTCATGCTGACCGGCGACAACGAACAGGTGGCCGAGGCCATCGCCCGCCAAGCCGGGATCGACCACTGGCGGGCCGGGCTCCTCCCGGAGGACAAGACCGAAGCGGTCCGCGAGCTCCAAGCCACCTACGGGCCTATCGCCATGATCGGCGACGGTGTCAACGACGCCCCCGCCCTCGCCACCGCCGACGTGGGAATCGCCATGGGCGCCGCAGGCACCGACGTAGCCCTCGAGACCGCCGACATCGCCCTCATGGCCGACGACCTCGCCAAGCTGCCCACGGCAATCCGGCTGGCAAGACGGGCACTCGCCAACATCCGACAGAACATCGCCATGTCATTGGCCACCATCGCCATCCTCATCGTGGCCGCCCTGAGCGGCCGGCTATCGCTCACCAGCGGCCTGCTCCTCAACGAAGGCGCAGCCCTCCTCATCATCGGAAACGGCCTTCGGATGCTCCGACCGCTCCACCAGCCGGAATAGACACACCAACCGTGGACCGAACCAGCCCTGCGCTCAACCCCACTCCGATCGCCACATACAGGGGCTCCGGTTCGTGTGGAACGATCGGCTCCTCCGAGCGATCGTGAGCATCGCTGCCCAACCCCCGGCTCCCAGGCGGCGAGGGGTTCCGCAGCGAGGGTCGCCCGAAGTGGCACGGCCTTGCACGGGTCCGGGAAGGCCGGTGCCTCGACCGGCAACCTCTGCGGTGTTCTGCCGTCCACGGATGCCGAGCAGCCCCCCTCCCCCTGTTCTTACGTGAGCCGGCTGCCCATGACACGGTGTTCTCACGCAAGAAGGGTTGCGTGCGCCCTCGTTCAGACGCCCCTGTCCCGGCATCGACACCTCGAACGTCAACGGCCAAGACACCAAACGTTCCTGCGAAGGTACCCTTTCTACTCATGGTGACGGAACAGCAGGTGCGTGACTCGCTCAGAGAGGTGATCGACCCCGAGATCGGTGTGAACATCGTCGACCTCGGGTTGGTGTACGACATCTACGTCAAGGAGAAGGCCGTGATGGTCGTCCTCACGGTCACGACTCCGCTTTGCCCGCTCGGCTCGTACCTCACCCAGGCGGTGGAGACCCGTCTGTTGGCTCTCCCTGAAGTCGAGTCGGTCGAGGTACACACTGTCTACGAGCCGCCCTGGAACCCGTCGATGATGAGCGACGAGGCCCGACGATCCTTGGGTTGGGTCGGTTGACCACTCGCCGAGCCGCCGCCCCCCTCTGGATGCTCGTTCCTGCCGTGCTTGCGCTGATCGTTGCACTCTGGGCCGGGTTGGCTCGGCTGGGATGGAGTGCGTTTGCGACAGCCCCCTACCCGCAGATGCATGGGCCGATGATGGTGTTCGGCTTCCTCGGTACGGTCATCTCCCTGGAGCGGGCCGTGGGTCTGGGTAGACGGTGGGCATTCACCAGCCCTGTGGTGACCGGCCTCGGTGTGATCCTGCTGCTGGTCGGGCTGCCGCCGATCATCGGTGCGGCGCTGATTCTCCTTGGGGCAGTGCTGGTGACAGCAGTGTATGTAGAGGGGTTGAGGATTCAGCCAGAGCTCCACATGGCCGTGATGGCGCTGGGAGCGGTCGCCTGGGTGGTGGCCACCGCGATCTGGGCGGGCCTGCCGACGGAGATGACCAGGATCGTCCCTTGGATGGCAACATTCTTGGTGCTCACCATCGTGGGGGAACGGCTCGAGCTGGCACGGATGGGTGGCGGAACGACGAGCATCCTTGGACCGTTCGGTTGGGCACTGCTGGTCTATCTGGTGGGAACGGCCACGACCGTCGCCTCCCCGGATGTCGGAGGCAGAATAGCTGGAGCGGGCATGGTGGCGCTCGCGTTCTGGATGGGAAGTCATGATCTGGCTCGTCGCACGATCCGTATCCCGGGACTGCCCCGCCATATCGCAGTGGCGCTCCTTGCCGGGTATGGGTGGCTGGCCGTCGGCGGCGTACTTTGGGGGTTCGGTGGGTTGACCGGCTACGGGTACGACGCAGCGCTCCACGCCGTCTTCCTGGGTTTTGTGATGTCGATGATCTTCGCTCATGCCCCGATCGTGGTGCCGGGCGTCTTCGGCCTCGAACTCCCCTACCACCGGGTCTTCTACGGCCATCTCGTACTCCTCCACGTGGCCCTTCTCGTCAGGGTCATCGGGTCCCTCACCTCGAGCGGAAGGCTGTGGCAGTGGGGTGGGATGTTCACCGTCGTCGCAATCGTGCTGTTCCTTGGAGTCACCGCCGGCTCCGTCGTCACAGCGAGGCACAGGAGCTGACCTACCGATTGAACCGCCTTGGAGAAGCTGAAGTCTCCTGAGCTACGAGGACCTACCGATTGAACTGCCTTGGAAAAGTGGGAGACTCCTGAGCCACGAGGATGGAGTCGTGGGCATACGAGACAAGCGGGCATCCATTTCCGGTCCCGGCGGGACCACCACCAATAGTCCCCCACCAAACACGGCACCGATCACCCCCATATCCTCACCTCGTGCCCGGCCTTGCTCGGCCGACCGAGAACGCGGTCCGGACGATGCCGCCAATGCCACCTTTTCCCTTTCGTACCCTCCGTCTTCGATGTCGTCAACCTGTCGACCCGATACCAAACGGCCTGTCACGCCTCAAGACTGCCGGTCCTCTCAAGGACGAACACATCCGGGAAACCCGGACTGGTTCAGGGTGACGTTGGGAGATGTAACGTTTCCGGAGCCGGCATGGTCTGTGAAATGACGTGACCCTACCGGGAGTGACTGGCCGCCGATAACCGCGAGCCTTCTTTTCCCCCGGCCGTGTGATGTCCGGTCGAGTCGGACGTGTCGCGTGGAAGGAGAGCAATCATGACGTGGGCGGAACGAGTAGGTGATTTGGCCACGAATCTGGCATTGGTGGTGATCAACGCTTTTCGGATTCTGACAGTGCCAGTGCGAGTGGCTGCCGAGAAGCTGGACGATCTGGTGACCAGCCTGGCCGAACGAAGCGAAACGGGTATCTCCCGCACACCCAGTCCCGGTCGTACCTGGGTGGCGATCATCGCCCAGGTGGCCTGGGGGATCGCCGCGGTGGTGTTGCGGGTGTTCTCGGTGGTGACCGTGCTGGTCCGCCAGGTGGTCACCGCCATCGATGAGTTCTTCCGGGACCTCGCCGAGGCGCAGAGTTCTGTCGGTTCACCGCAGCCCCCGACCCCCAGCCTGTAACCAGCCGGGCTCGGCGGGATCATCCAGCGGATGACTATCGCGCCACCTGTGGGTGCAGGGCCTTCCGGACAACACGAGCGGGTGCTGTCCGGAAGGTTGGTCCGGCGCGTGGGCAGCCTGGCCACCGGGACGGCCCTGCTCATCTCGGGTCTCGCCCTTCAGGTGGTGGTCTCTCTCTCAGGGCTGCTGGAAGGGTTGGGCTCGACGGCGGTCCACATTCCGGTGGTGGATCTCCACCCGACGATGAGAAGATGGCTGATGGCCTGTAGTGTCCCGCAACGGGGACTGCGGGTGACCGCCCAGTGGGTGGCTCGCCCGCTTCGGGCCACGCGCCACCACACCACCCGAATCGACCAAGCACTGCTGCGGATCCACTACAACCTCACCCGCTCATGACCAACCCCCCGCCCGGTCGCGGCCCGGCAAGTCTCCCGATCGGTGTCGCACATTTCGTTCCCGGCGTCCCCTCCACAGAACAGACACGATGGCACGGCAACGTGCTGACCGCACCGGCAAGCGAGTGGATCGTAGAGATCGACCTCTACGATCAGTCACCCGACCGGCTCGGACCTGGTGCGAGAGAGCTGTGATCGTGACCCGGCCCGCTCCACGATGCACCGAGAAGGACTTCCGGGTACCGAGGTCGCCGGTTCGAAGCCGGTCGTCCCGACTCAGGAAACATCAAGGATCACCTTTCGGGGCAGCCCTAGATGTTTGAGATCGATCCCATCGCGCGTGTCGTCCGAGGTGTCCGCCTGAACACGAGCTCCGCGGTGACACCCCCGCCACCCCGGCAGCCTCAGCGACCGTCGCCCCCCGAGAAAGCGCCAACAACGCCACCCGAGCTATCCGCCAGCAAGTCTTCGGACGAACCATACCTCACCTCCAACACATCACCCCGTCGCGCTCACCGCTTGAGGCCGCCCGCGTCATGGGCAACCAGCTCACGCAAGAACCAGGGGGAGAGGGGCTGGTCGGCGTTCCTGGCGGGCAGAACACCGCAAAGGTTGCCGGTCGAGGCAGCAACCCGGCAGCCGGCCGACGACACAACCAGTAGCGCCAAGGGGCGATCCCTCCGGTTCCCAGTGAAGTGACGCCCGCCTGGACGGACAATGAGTGTGCCCTCCTCGTAGATGGCATCCTGCGGCCTCTCTCCGCGTTGGCCCTACCCACGGGTTGCGTGCGCTCAGGTTTGCTCTGTGCAACCAGAGCCGACCGGCCTTGGGCTCTTGGGAGCCTTTCCACCTGTTCAGCCGCGAAGTTCGGCGGCGCGGGCGTGGGCTTCGAGTCCCTCGATCCGCGCCAGGGCCGCGCTGTCGGCCACGACTTCGCGTGGTTTGGTGAGCCGGATCCACGTTGGTGACTTGAGAAACGTCATCACAGAGAGCCCGGATTGAAACCTGGCTCCCCCTCCGGTGGGAAGGACGTGGTTGGGCCCGATCCCATAGTCTGCGAACGCCTCCGCACTGGCCTCGCCCATGAACAGCGAGCCATACGAGCCGAGCTTGCCGGCCAGCGTTTCGGGGTCGGAGACGTGGAGAGCGAGATGCTCGGGGCCGATCTGTTCGCTGAGCGCCGCGGCCTGTTCCAGGTCGTCCACCACGGTGCAAAACCCGTTGCCAAGGGCCACCGCAGCAACATCGGCCGTAGCCAGATCCTGGAGTTGCCTGGTGATCTGGAATTCCACGTTCTCACGAAGTGCACTGCTCGTCGTGACCAGGATGGGAAGGGCGTCGACATCGTGTTCGGCCTGAGCGAGGAGGTCGGCGGCCACGAGGTGGGGATCGGCCGAGTCCTCGGCAATGACAACGATCTCGCTGGGCCCTGCCAACCCGTCGATACCGATCTCGCCGAACAAGTGCTTCTTGGCCGCTGTCACCCAACGATTCCCCGGACCGACGACCAGGTCACATGGCGGGGAGAGGATGCCGAACGAGAGTGCGGCCACGGCCTGTGCGCCCCCCACTTTGAGCAGCCCATCGGCGCCGGCCAGCGCCGCGACGGCCATCGTGAGCCGGGTCGGTTTGGGAGAGGCCACCCAGACGGCCTCGACACCCGCAACCCTGGCTGGGATCACGGTCATCAAGACCGAGGAAGGGAGCGGATACCGGCCGCCCGGCGCATAGGCCCCGGCAGTTCTCACGGGGATCCACGAATGTCCGGCCCGCCCTCCCGGCACCTCCACATCGATGTCGTCGATGGCGTCCCGCTGCGCTTGGGCAAAGGATCTGATCTGTTGCGCCGCCCTGTCGAGGAGCCGCCGCCGGCATTCGTCGAGGCCGGCGAGCGCCTCGTCGAGATCACGGCGGATCGCGACAAGAGTCTCACCGGGCGTGATATCTCCCAGCCGTTCGCTGTGTCGACGCAACGCGACCTCGCCATCTCGGCGAATGTCTTCGACGATCAGCGCGGCCTCGCGAAGGGTTCCAGAATCAACAGGGCGTCTTCGATCTCGAACCGCATCGGCATTCGAGATCAGTCTGAGCCACTCGCTCACTTGGGAACCTCCTTGGCCTCCATCGGCCTCCGGCTGACCTTCAACTCTCGTCGATCGAGCTCTTTGGCGATATCCTCCAGTGTGACGCCCGCCGAGGCGGTCTTGACCAGGGTGAAATAGAGAAGGTCGGCTGCCTCCGCGATCACGTCCTGGTGAGCCGCCGCGACGGCGAGCTCGTTCGCTTCTTCACGGATCTTCGCGGCGAGAAGAGCAGGATCGTTCAACAGCGTGGTCGTGTTGCCGCTCACCCCCTCTTCGGCGATCCCGATGAGGCGGCGGGCGAGCCGTTGTATCCCGTTGTCTTCACCCCAGCAGGACCGGTGGCCGAGATGGCAGAATCCGTGCTTCTGACGAACCGTGAACCGCAAGGCGTCACGATCGCAGTCGGCGTCGACCTTGATCAGCTCTTGCGTCGCCCCGGAAGTCTCCCCCTTGACCCAGAGTCCGCGGGATCGGCTCTGATACACACCGGTTCTCGTCTCGATGGCCCGGCGGAGGCTCTCCATGCTCGACCAGACAAGACCGAGCGCCTGGCCTGACTCGTCGGTGACCACGGTCGCCCACAACCCTTCGGACTGGAGGGACTTCAGCGGTGCGGCTATGGCGTCTGCCAGCGTCATCTTCCCGGTGTAGAGGGCCATGCCGACCTGGGCGTCCGCGCCGAGGCGATCGAGTTCTCGGATCTCGTCGACGGATACGATTCCACCGGCCACGGTCACCCTGCTGTCACCGGCCGCTGCCACCACCGCAGCGGAGCGCTCCAGGTCGGTTCCTCCGAGGAGCCCCTCACGTTCCACGAATGTGACGAGAAAACCTCCGCAGAAGTCGCGAAGCTCCTCCACTCGTGACAAGACCGTGTCTCCTGTCGTACGACGCCACCCGTGGGTTACGACGTCCCCATCACGGGAGTCGAGCGCCACGATCACCCGCTCGCGAGGAAGCTGCGACAGCAGCTCCGGCGTCGCGGCCGTCCCGATGATCACCCGCCTCGCCCCGGCGTCCAACCATCGTCGGGCAGCGGCTGCATCGCGTATGCCACCGCCCACCCGCGTTGGGCCCCGTCGGCACAGATCGCCGATGAGGGCGGCGTTGTCCCCCTCATCGCGGGCGGCGTCGATGTCGATGACGACCACCTCCCCGGCCACCGAGAACCGTTCCAGGAGGGGCCTGGGGTCGCCGGCATCCAAGGCCGGTTTCTCGCCTCCAACGAGTTGGACCGTCGAACCGTGCGAAATGTCGATGGAGGGAATGATCATTGTCTCACCACCACTCCCATGGCGCCCAGCTGGACCTTGAGCTCTCCGACGGTCGTCACACCATCGTGGAGAATCGACGCAACGAGGACCCCCGTGGCTCCCGCGTCGAGCCCCTCCCTGAGATGCACTGCGTTGCTGGCCCCACCGGAAGCGATCACGGGGACCGTCACCGCCGAACTGACCGCAGCAACCAACTCCAGGTCGTAGCCGTCCTTGGTGCCGTCACGATCCCAGCTCGTGAGGAGGATCTCTCCCGCTCCGGCTGCGGTCGCTGCCCGGCACCATTCGACGACGTCGATCCCGGTCCGGTTCCGGCCGCTCTCCACCACGACTTCCCAGCCGCCATTCGAGCCCCCGGCGGCGTCCACGGCGATGACGGTGCATTGAGCGCCGAAACGTTCCGCGATGTCCGAGACCAGGTCGGGCCGTTTCACCGCCGCCGTGTTGACACCCACCTTGTCCGCCCCGGCGTCGAGAAGCCTCCCCGCGTCTTCGGTGGAACGGACTCCCCCACCGACGGTGAGCGGGATCGAGAGGACCGACCGCACCGCCTGAACTGTTTCGATGGCGTGACTTCGACCTTCGGGCGTTGCCGACACGTCGAGAAGAACGATCTCGTCGGCCCCCTGCTCTTCATAGGCGGCGGCGCAGGCGACCGGATCGCCGGCGTCGCGTAGATCCTGAAAGCGGACACCCTTGACGACACGTCCGTCCCTGATGTCGAGGCAGGGGATTACCCGGGAAGCGAGCATCACGTCACCCCGAAGTGCCGGTCAGCCATCGTTCCAGAATGCCGGCGCCCCAGGCGCTCGAAAGCTCGGGGTGGAACTGACAAGCCAGGACGTCGCCTCGTTCCAGTGCCGAAACGAACCGGCCTCCATAGTCGGTTGTTGCGCCCACCCATCCTTGCGGTATCCGACACAGCCGGTACGAGTTGGCGAAGTAGGCCCAACCCGGCGTAAGGAACCGGGTTCCTCGCTCAGGTTCGACCATGTTCCAACCGAGTTGAGGCACCCTGACCTCGTCGTCGAAACGAGTGACCGTTTCGGGGACGAGACCAAGACCGAACTGCCCTGGGCTCTCCTCGCTCGCGGTGCAGAGCAGCTGCAACCCGAGGCAGATCGCCAAAGTGGGCCGACCTTCATCGATTCTCTCCGACAACACTGTCCGCATCCCGACCTGATCGATCCTCGACATTGCAGCGCCGAACGAGCCCACACCGGGGACGACCACACGGTCGCCGGCCTCCACATCATTGACCTCGCCCGCGAGCTTCGGAGCAGCCCCTGCTCGCCGGAGAGCGGCGACCACCGATGCGGTGTTGGCCGTGCCGGTGGGGACGATCAGAACGGTCTCGCTCAT